>CAZJXU010000072.1:0-7194 GCA_964550095.1 uncultured Spirochaetales bacterium
GTAGTGGGGCGCGATGCGGGGCGCGAAGTCGTCCCAGATGTGGGCCTCGTTTCCGTAGCCGTGAACCAGGAGCAGGGGAACACCCTCCCGGCTCCACTCCAGCAGGTGGATGGTGTTGCCGTCAGGGCCGGGGATGTTGCGCTCTTCGGGTGCTGTCATCGCCGGCAGTTTACCGCAGCCGCCGGGCCGGGCGCGCCCGGGCTTGACGAGCGGCAGGCCGATTTACCGAAGCCGCCGCCCCGGGCGTCAGGCTCGGCGGTCGCACTCGGCAGGCCACTCCCGGAAACGAGTCCGCCGAGCACGTCTTTTGGCAAGTCACCGTCCCGATCACAAAAGCGCCGCAGACCTGCTAACATCCCCTTCAAATTCCCGCGCAACATCCCGCGCAAAGGCGCAAAACGCCCGGCCCGGAGGAAGCATGCCCAGCATCGAGACCACCCCCGAATTCCAGGAAGCGGTCTATCACGCGCTCGAAGAGAAGCTCGAAACCGTGCGGCGGCGTCTCGGCAGGCCGCTCGGCTACGCGGAAAAAATCCTGCTGGCTCACCTGGACAACCCCGCCGCGCAGGAACTCGAGGCGGGCGAGAGCTACCTGGAACTGCGCCCGGACCGCGTCGCCATGCAGGACGCCACGGCGCAGATGGCCCTGCTGCAGTTCATCTCTTCCGGGAAAAGCGAGACGGCAGTGCCCACCACCGTGCACTGCGACCACCTGATCCAGGCCTACCAGGGCGCCGCGCAGGACATGGAGAGCGCGCGCGTCACCAACCGCGAGGTGTACGACTTTTTGCGCAGCGCCTGTGCGCGTTACGGCATCGGCTTCTGGGGCCCCGGCGCCGGCATCATCCACCAGGTGGTGCTGGAAAAGTACGCCTTTCCGGGCGGCATGATGATCGGCACCGACTCGCACACGCCCAACGCGGGCGGCCTCGGCATGTTCGCCTGCGGCGTCGGCGGGGCGGACGCGGTGGACGTGATGGCCGGCTTCCCGTGGGAAGTGCTGTACCCGAAACCGGTGGGCGTGCGTTTGCGCGGCGCGCTGAACGGCTGGAGCTCGCCCAAGGACGTCATCCTCAAGGTGTGCGAAATCCTGACCGTCAAAGGCGGCACCAACCGCGTGGTGGAGTACTTCGGCCCGGGCGTCGCGTCGCTTTCCTGCACCGGCAAGGGCACCATCACCAACATGGGCGCGGAACTGGGCGCGACCACGTCCATCTTTCCGTACGACGAGCGCATGGCGCTGTACCTGAAGGCCACCGGCAGGGAAGAGCAGGCGGATCTGGCCGGGCGTCATGCAGCACTGCTTTGCGCCGACCCGGAAGTGGAAGCGGACCCCGAGCGTTTTTTCGACGAGGTGATCGACATCGATCTCGACACGCTGGAGCCGCACATCGTCGGTCCGCACACTCCCGATCTTTCGCGCCCGGTTTCTAAAATGGGCGCGGACTGCAAGGAAAACGACTGGCCCGCGGCGCTGACCTCCTGCCTGATCGGCAGTTGCACCAACTCTTCTTATGAAGATCTTTCGCGCGCGGCCGACGTGGCGCGCCAGGCCCTGGCCGCCGGGGCGCGTGCCCGTGTGCCGCTCTGGTGCACGCCCGGTTCCGAGCAGGTGTACCAGACCATCCGCCGCGACGGGTGCATGGAAGAGCTGGCCGGCATCGGCGCAGTGGTGCTGGCCAACGCCTGCGGGCCCTGCATCGGCCAGTGGAAGCGCGACGACGTGGCGCACGGCGTCGAGAACTCGATCCTCACTTCCTTCAACCGCAACTTCCCAAAGCGCAACGACGGCAACCCGCAGACGCTGGCCTTCATCGGCAGCCCCGAGATCTGCGTCGCCTACGCGCTGGCCGGCACGCTCGACTTCAACCCGCTGGAAGACGAAATCGAAAACACAGACGGCGTGCACTTTCGGCTGAAGCCGCCCGCGCCCGCCCCCGAAGTTCCGGAGCAGGGCTTCGTGCTGAGCTCCGAGGGCTACCTGCCGCCGCCCGCGCCCGGCGAGCGCGAACAGGTGCAGGTGGAAATCGCGCCGGACTCCGAGCGCCTTGCATTCCTGGAGCCCTTCGCACCCTGGCCGGGGGGAGACTTCGAGCGCCTGCCGCTGCTACTGAAGGCGCGGGGCAAGTGCACCACCGATCACATTTCGATGGCCGGCCCCTGGCTGCGCTACCGGGGCCACCTGGACAAGATCAGCGACAACCTCTTCATAGGAGCGCGCAGTGCATTCAGCGACCAGGCGGGCGTCGGCCGCAACCAATTGACGGGCGAAAGCGGCGTGCCCTTCCCCGCGCTCGCCCGCGATTACAAGGCGCGCGGGCTGCGCTGGATTGTTGTCGGCGACGAAAACTACGGCGAGGGCTCCAGCCGCGAGCACGCCGCCATGGAGCCGCGCCACCTGGGCGCCGCCGCAGTGCTGGTGCGCAGCTTTGCGCGCATCCACGAAACCAACCTGAAAAAGCAGGGCGTGCTGCCGCTCACCTTCGCCGACCCTGCGGACTACGAAAAGGTTCGAGAACTCGACCGCATCAGCATTGGCGGGCTGGCCGGGCTGGCTCCCGATCGCCCGCTGCAGGTGACGCTGCACCACGACGACGGCAGCGAAGAGCACTTCGAAGCCGAGCACACCCTGAACGAGGATCAGGTGAAATGGTTCCAGGCCGGCAGCGCGCTCAACCTGCTGAAGCAGGAAGAGCAGCAGGCGGGCCCGGCGTGAGGGTGGATGCGATGGCCCCGGGCGTCGTGCACGAGGGTGGCGGCGTGAGTGCAAGTGTGGCGGGTCTGGGCGTCGTGCGCGAGAGGCCCGGCGTGAGCGCGGGCACCTTGCCAACGGACCTGCGTTGATGTGTCAGCGAACGCGGCGCGACGTATCAAAAGACCTGTCCTGACTTTTCAACAAGCGCGTTCGCCCAGGCCCGTTGCTGTGCCGCGCGCAGCGCGAAGCGCCGCCGCCTTTCTGCGCAATCCCCGGGAACGCAATCATGAATGAAACGATGAACCTTTCCGCACCTGAAACCGAACCCGGCATCTTCGCCGAGCTGCGCGCGGCATGCGCGGAGGTGACGCGGCGGGCGAGCTGGGTGCGCATCGACAACGTCAAACTCGACCGCCTGGCACAGCAGCTTTGCGCGCGGCGCGCACGTCCCGATTTCAAGGCGCCCGCGCCTACGAAGCTGCGCAGCGACAAGCTCACCCTCGCCTACGTGCTGACCATGAACGCGATCAACTTCGGCTCCGGCTGGTTCCCGCACCTGCACAAGCCGGACGGGCGATCTGGCTACCTCACGCTGTCTTCGGCGCTGCATCGGCATTTCCAGGAGCACGGCGCGTGGCGCGCGGACCAGCTCGAGGCGCTCGGCCCGGAAGAGCTGGCGCGCATCTTCGGCCAGGAACTGGCGCCGCCGGTTGACGAGTTGATGGGGCACTACGCCGCCGCGCTGAACGAACTCGGCGCTTTTTTGCGCCGGGAACACGGTGGGCGTTTCGAGGGGCCGATCCAGGCGGCGGAAGGGAGCGCCGAGCGCCTGGTTTCCGTGTTCGCGCAGTTGCCGCACTACCAGGATGTTTCGCTCTACCAGGGTTTTGAAGTTCCCTTCTACAAGCGCGTGCAGATTCTGGCTTTCGACCTTGCCGATGCGCTTAGCGGGCGCGGCGCCGGGCGCTTTGGCGATCTCGACCGCCTGACCCTCTTTGCCGACAACCTGGTGCCGCACGTGCTGCGCGTGCTCGGCGTGCTGGTTTATGATTTGAAACTGCAAAGTGCAATCCGCGCGGAGCGCCTGCTTCCGCACGGCAGCGAGCAGGAGGTGGAAATCCGGGCCGTGGCGCTGCATGCCGTGGAGCTGCTGGCGGATTCCTGCGCGCGGCGCGGCTTCCAGGCCCTCCCTTCGCGCCTGGACATGCTGCTCTGGTGGCGCGGTCAGCAGCGGAAGTTCAAAGCACAGGCGCGGCATCGCACGCGCTGTACCTTCTACTGATGCAACAAGCAAAGCGGCAACAGCAACGTCCGGGCGCAGCCGGCCGGGCGCGAAGGAAAATCGTCATCTTCGAACCCCAGTTCTTTTTGCTGCTGGCGCTCTTGCTGGTGCTTTCCGCCATCGCCTACCTGCGCGGCGGCGGCGAGCTGCTGGCTGCAGGGCTGGGCGAGGGCGCGCAAAACCTGCTGCGCTTCGGTCTGCTGATCGTGTGTTCCTTTCTTTCCGCCGGACTGATTTCAACCCTGCTGCCGCGCGAATGGATTGAAGGCGCGCTGGGCTTTGAGGCGGGCATGCGCGGCATTCTGGTCGGCGCGGGCGCGGGTCTGATCACGCCCGGCGGCCCCTTCATCTCCATGCCCATCGCGGCGGCCCTGCTGCGCGCGGGCGCCGCGCCGGCCCCGGTGGTCGCTTACCTGACGGCCTGGGCGCTGCTTTCCCTGCAACGCCTGGTTGCATGGGAGATTCCCATCCTCGGTGCGCGCTTCGCGCTGATCCGCTTCGGCATCTCGCTGCTGCTGGCGCTCGCCGCGGGTTTGCTGGCGCGCCTGGCGGAGCGCTGGCTGACCAGCGCGGGCTAGTTCGCTTCGCCCGCTGCGCCTTTGTCTTCGGAAACGGGACGCACGTGTTCGGCCCGCGCGCCTCGCGGACCTTCCTGCACCACGTAGTCCACGGTGTCGCCTTCGTTCAGGGCGTCGTAGTCGCCGGCGCTCATGCCCGAGCGGTGGAAGAACACCTCCTTGCCGTTTTCGCCGCGGATGAAGCCGAAGCCGCGGTCGCGCACCATCTTTTTGATCTTGCCCTTGGAGCGCGGCCCGGTGGGCGCCGGCAGGGTGGTGCCGAGCGAGCGGCGGGCGCGTGCGCGCCGGGGCCCGCTGTAGCGGTCGCCCAGCACGAACTCCTTCTGGAAGAGGTCCATGGTCACGGTGAGCGGCTCGAAGCCCTCGGATTCCGCTTCCAGCAAAAGCTCGCCCGCGCCGGCATCCACCTCCACCACCGTGTAGCGCAGGCGGGTGTTCTTGTGCGTGCACTGCGCGCCGGATTCGATTTCTTCAATCATCATTTTCAATACTCCCGGGTAGCGCGCAGGGCGGTATCCACACAGCAGGGGGCGGGGAGGCGAGGCGGGGCCTGCCCTCGAACCCTGTGCGGAAGGTAGCGGCTAGGCGCCGGGGCGTCAAATGCGCGGCTTTATCGTCGCTGTGCAGGCGCGCTCTTGCGTGTCGATGCTGTTGTTCGCCCGGGCGCGCGCCGCGTTGCCCGGAGGCGGGGGCGGCATTGTTGCCGGGGTGCGCGAAAGGGGTGTGTTCGCCCGGTCGTGCGCCGGAAGGGCAGCAGGGCAATGCCCGTTCTGCGCGATGCGCGCGGGGTTGTAAAGCCGCCCGCCCATCCGGTCTTGCCGGTTACACCAAAGGCCGCGGGGGCGCGTTCACGGCGCGCAGCGGTGCATCATCGGCGGCCTTTGAAGCGCGGACGCGCGCTCAGGGTTCGTAGCGGTGCACGATCGGCAGCCTCCGCCCGCTGCCGAAGGCCTTGTTCGAAATCCGCAGCACGGGAGGCGCCTGCCGGCGCTTGTATTCGCACTGGTCCAGGCGGCGCACAATGCGCTCCACGTCTTCCTGCGTTGCGCGGGGCGGCATGTCGATTCCCGCAGCGCTGCCGCCCGCGGCGATCACCTGTTCCAGCACCGCGTCGAGCACGGCGTATTCCGGCAGGTCGTCGCTGTCGAGCTGGCCCGCCGCCAGTTCCGCCGAGGGCGGCTTTTCCAGCGTCGAGCGCGGGATCAGCTCGCGCTGCCGGTTGGCGTGATGCGCCAGCGCATACACCTCGCGCTTGTACACGTCGCCGATCACGGCCAGGCCGCCAACCGTGTCGCCGTACAAGGTGCAGTAGCCCATCGAGAACTCGCTCTTGTTCCCGGTGGCCAGCACCAGGCGCCCTTCCGCATTGGAAACCGCCATCAGCACGGCCCCGCGTATGCGGCTCTGGATGTTCTGCTGCGCCAGGCCGTAGTCGCTGCGTACGCCGAAAAGTTGCTTGAAGATTCCCATGTAGCCTTCGTAGATGGGGCGGATATCCACGGTGCGCACTTCGATGCCGAGGTTCTTGCCGAGTGCGAGCGCGTCTTCCAGGCTGTGTTCGGAAGAGAAGGGCCCCGGCATGGCGATGCCCAGCACCTTTTCCGCGCCCAGCGCCTGCACCGCCAGCCAGGCGGTGACCGCGGAATCGATGCCGCCGGAGAGCCCGACCACCGCGCCCTGCGTCAGGTTCTGCTTGCTGAAGTAGTCGCGCAGGCCCAGCACCAGACCCGCCTTCAGTTCCGCCGCTGCGTGCGGCCAGTCTTCCGGCGGCGCGATGTCCAGCGCGGGCGCGGGCATTGGCGGTTTGGGCGGTTTTCTGCTCGGTGGGGACCCCATGTACTTCGATTCCTTCGCCGCTTTCATCGCCGCGTCTTCCACAAAGGCCTCTTCCCCGATCTCCACCACGGCAAAGCCCGGTTCAAAAAGCGGCAATGCGCACAGCAGTTTGCCCTGCGCGTCGAAGGCAAAGGAACCGCCGTCGAAAATGAGTTCGTCGTTGCCGCCCACCTGGTTCACGAACACCATCGGCACGCCGCGATGGGCGGCCATCCCGGAAAAATGCTGCAAGCGCTCGACGGGCCTGCCCAGACTCCAGGGCGAAGCGGAGAGGTTCAAAATCCAGCGCGCGCCGTCCGCCACCAGTTCGGTGACGGGGTTGTACCGGTAGCCGAGCGCATCGCTCCAGGCGTCTTCGCAAATCGTGGCGCCGATCCAGACATCGCGGAAAAAAATGCTATCGAGGTTATACGCCGGTCGGAAGTAACGTCTCTCGTCAAAGACGTCATAAGTCGGGAGCAGGCTTTTATCGATCCCCCCCTGCATTTCGCCGTTCGCCAGCAGCACGGCCGAGTTCAGCAACCGTTTTTCCCACGGATCATCAGCCGGATACACGGCACCCAGCAGCAGGCCCATCCCTTTCGTGCCGCGCGTCAGGGTTTCCAGCTCTTTAAGCTGGTCTTGCACGAAGCCCTTGCGTTCCAGCAGGTCCATGGGCGGGTAGCCGGTCAGCACCATCTCGGGGAAAATCGCCAGCTTGGCACCTGCGGCCTTCGCGCGCTTGGCGCCCTCCTGCACCAGGCGCCGGTTGCCGGCCAGGTCCCCCACGGTGGGGTTCAACTGCACGAGTGCAACTTTCATGC
>CAZJXU010000073.1:0-7986 GCA_964550095.1 uncultured Spirochaetales bacterium
AACCTCGCCGGGCAGCTCGACGCCCTGGAGGAGGAGGCCGAACTGTCATCCCGCTATCCTGACGCACCGGAACGTCTGGCCTACCTGATCCGGAAGCTTGCCAAGGAAAAGGGGCAACCCGTCGTCATTCTGGTGGACGAATACGACAAGCCGATCTTCGACACGCTGGGGACGCCGGAACTCTCGCGGGACAACCGCGACACCCTGAGCGGCTTCTACGGAACCCTCAAGGACTGCGAAGAGGACATCCAGTTCAGCTTCCTGACCGGAGTGAGCAAGTTCGCCCATGCCGGCATCTTCTCGGGGCTTAACAATCTGGTCGACATCTCGCTGGAGCCGGAGTTCTCGTCGATCTGCGGCTATACGGATAGCGACATCGACACCGTGTTCGCGCCGGAGATCAGGGAACTGAATCGCGAGAAGATCAAGGAATGGTATAACGGCTACAGCTGGCGCGGACCGGAAAAGGTGTACAACCCCTTCAGCATCCTGCAGTTGTTTCGCAAGCGCGACGAATTCGGATCGTGGTGGTTCGATACCGGCACGCCGACTTTTCTGATCGAAGTGCTGAAGAAGCGCCGCACCGGCACGCTGGGCCTCGCCAGGACGGCCGAGAGCGGTGAACTGATGTCCTCCATCGACATCGGCAGTACCAAGACTCCCGCACTGCTGTTCCAGACCGGCTACCTGACCATCACCGGTGAAAAAAAGGATGGGGTAAAGACGCTCTACCAGTTGGACTTTCCGAACCACGAGGTGCGCAAGGGTCTGCACGAGAAGCTGCTCGAGGCCCTGACGCCGGAGGCCGAGAGCGGGTGGCAGCCGACGCGGCTCCGCGAGGCGCTGGTGTCGGGAGATTTCGATGTGGTGCGGGAGATACTGCAGGCGCGCTTCTCCGGCTTTTCCCGCGATTCGTACCGGAAGAATCCCATTGCCGACTATGAAGGTTACTATTCAAATGTTGTCCACACCTGCATGGATTGGACCGGGCTCAGCGTGCATGTGGAGAACCCGACGAGCAAGGGCCGCATCGACCTGACGGTGGATGCAGGCACGCGGATCTGCATATTCGAGTTCAAGGTATTGAGAGAAGGCGTGACGCCGGACGGAGCGCTGCAGCAGATACACGACAGGAAGTACGCGGACAAGTACCGGGACCGGGGCGTACCGATCCACTTGATCGGGGCGGAGTTCGACCCCGAGGAGCGCAACATCGAGAACTTCGAGCACGAGACGATTTCGCCTGCGAGCGGGCGGGCGAAGCGCACGCGGAAGAAGAGCAGCCGGAAGAACACCCGGAAAGGCGCCCGGAAAAAGCGAGCACGGAAGAACACCCGGAAGAAATCCGCCCGAAAGAAGAGCGCCCGGAAGAAGAGCAGCCGGAAGAAGCCGACGAGCGGGCGGAAGAAACGCGCCCGGAAGAAGATCACCCGAAAAAAGAGCAGCCGGAAGAAGAGCGCCCGGAAGAAACGCAGCCCGCGCCGGTGACATTGCCGCCCCGGGGGCCTCGTCCGGGTAAAACCTCGCCTGCCCGGCCATCGCTCCCCACGCCGCCGATCACACGCCCGGCCTCACCGCCGGCCGGCGCCCGGAATTTGGCCTGGCTACCGGAGCGTCGCAGCCGTGCCGGACTGGTTGGTGATGACGGCACCGATACGGCCTGCCGCCCCAGGCGGCGGCAGGCCCCGTCCGTTGGTAAGTCACCTACCTTGGCGAGCGCTACGTATCGCGCTTTCCGTATTTCCTTTGCAGCCATGCATGGAACGAGGGGATCGGACACTCGTACCGGTCCTCATCATCGACCCACCGCAGCATCCCGTTGTGCTCCATGTGCTGAACGAAACCCGCTATATCGATATCGCCGTGCTTGTTCCTTCGGGGGGCCGGGAGGTCCGGCAGGAGTTCGCGCGCCAGTTCGGCAGGGTCCTTGCCTTCCTGCGTCGCCTCCATGACGATTTGCGCGGCGACTTTCTCTTCACCGTGTTGGAAGCCCACGAGTTGCCATGAGTAGTAACCATCCTTTACTTTCTTGATCGCCTGCTCGATCTCGGCAATCATGCCTGAGTTCAATTCCCCGCCGTTTTGGATGGCCGCTCTCGCCGTCGCGATGAGAGCCGTGTTGAGATGGTGGGCAAATCGCTCGCTGTGCTCTACTACCAGGTTCACCCATTCCCGGCGCTTGCCTTCCGGAACGCCGATCTCGTACCTGTCCAGCATCGCCTCCATGGCCTCCGCGCAGTCCCCGTCGTCCAGCATTGGTAGCTCGACGTAGTGTCCGCGTGCGAACCTCGATATCCCCGCACTTTCAAGTGCGGCCCTCGAATCGAGCAGGCCCCCGAACACAGGCACGGTCGGAAACGGATACAGACCCAAGCAGAGATTTTCGTAAACCTCCGTGTTGTTCTCGTTCGAGCCTTGCGCCTCGTCGATCATCAGCACCACGAGCGGCTTTTTCAGGACGTCTATCTTGCCGAGCTCGCCGAGCACCCTTGCCGGATCGTCCCAGGTAAACTGGTCGTCCAGTATGCCGACGCCCGGCGCCAGGACTTCGTGCCGGCCCTTTTCCTCAGCCAGTGCGCTTCTCGCGAGCATAGGCTCAAGAACTCCGCCTCGGTTTTCAGTTCCCCGGGCGCGGTCCAGATGATCAGTGGTGTTCCGAATGATTCGATCTGGATCTTTTCCCGGACCGCTTTCACGATCCTCGGCGGCTCTTGCGTTTCCTCTCCCGATCTTCCTCTGTAAACGCCCTGGGCGAGATCACACCCTTCCGCCAGCAGCGCGGTCTTGCCCATGCCGGGTACGCCAGAGAAGAGGACTCCTCCGGGCTCGTTGCCTCTCTCCCCGGGGTCGCTGCTCGACTTCCGCTCGACCGCCCGGATGCAGGCGTCCTCGATCAACGCCAGCTCTTCCTTCCGACCGACGAAGAAGTCCGCCCCGCCGCGGTTGCCGCGGCTGGATTTGACGAACTCTTTCAGTCCTTCCAGATCCGCCATCGCACTGCCTTCATGATGTTTTGGGACGCCGTCGCCCGGCGCGCCAGTCTCACCGCGCGACATTTTACCAGAATTTCGGGGCGCCCGCCCTCGATGGAAGCCTCCCGGAGGCGGCCCGGGGGTGCCCGCAACCGATACGGACGCCCGCAGCCGGCGTCCCCGTTTGGTGATGAGACCCCCGGGGGCAAAGAGACGGCGCCTCGGATCCCCCCAGGGGGAGGCCAGGCGGCCCCGAGTGGACTTTCAGGCAGTTTGTGACTCACGTATGATCCGCAAATCCTTTTGCGGCTCACGAAATGGGGTTTCGTGAGCCGCAAATCGGTTTGCGCGTCACAGATGACCCGTAAAAATCCGGATTCGCCCCGCTCTCGTGGCTTGTCAGTCATTGCGTTGCCGCCAGGCCAGCGTCGCCCACCTGAAACCCGCACGCCGTCCGCCGTCTCCATCGGCGAGCTGGTGGGCCTGACCGAGGCCGGCGCGGATGCGACGGTGCAGCTCCCCGAGGTGGCGGCGCGCAATGACCGCGGCGTCGAAAAGCCCGCCGCCTACAGCCCCGGCTCACCATTCTCCTTCACCTTGAGGAGCGGGCACTTCGGCCATGCCTCGCCTAACCGGCCCATGCTGGTCATCACTCGTCTATGGCCACGCCCGGTGCTTGGCAGTTGCCTCGCCAGTGCGTCCAGCTTCCGGTACCCGGGTTTCCCCGGCACAAGAAGCAGGTAGTCGAAAACCCGAAGCTGACGCTCCTTGAACACAACCAGCGGGGGCGAAACCGGGTATGGCTTCCTCCCATTCGCCGCTCCTATCTCGATTCTGTGGTTTCGATTGCGCGTGCTGAACACGCACGGACGAGCCTCGACATCCTTGCGGCGTCCGGAATTCTCGACCTCGGTCAGAAACACCCTCTGCACCTTGGCATCGCTGATGCGAAAAAACTTCTCGACGACCTCTTTGTTGAAATGAACCTGCGCCCAGCGATCACCGGCGCGGGGCACTTGCGCGATCAGGACGCGATCCGACGCCGACGTGGCCGGTTTCTGGTTTGCGGAATCGACTGTCCTTCGGCGCGAGGCCTTCCGGAACTGTGGAACAAGGTTTCGCGCAGCCCGCTTCAGCGCCGCGAGGTCGATCTCTCGGATGTCGTCTGCATGGCGCTCAAGAAACTCGTCAAGCGCGGAAACGTCGAGCCTTTCGCGGGGGCCGGCGGTGACATCCACGTAGCCTTCGTAGTTCATCATCAACCCGCCGGGCGTCAGGTTGCCCGACCCGACTATCAAAGTGCGGCGGCCATCCCGGTAGCTGAAATCCGACAGTTTCGGATGGAACAACCCGTTGCCGTCGTTCCAGAAGACCCTCGGCTTGAAATTTCTGTTTTCCCTCTTCAGTTCCTGAAGGCGTTCGAGCGTCTGCCGATTGGTGACGGCGTCCAGGCCGATCAGCAAATCGGCCCTTCCGCCTCTCTCGAAGAACTCGACGACGACAGGGTCCTCGACAAGCCGATCCACGCCGCCCCTCGACGCAAAGGCGTAAACACCGCGCCAGGAGACGGCGTCAACCGCTGCTTCGAGAACCGCCTCGTACAGGTATGTCGTTCCCTCGTGTGTCGGGTCCTGGAGGTGGAATCGGAATTTCATGGCGCGCCCACGGCCCGACCGGCGCTACGATGATGTTCGTGCCCCCGGAACTCCGCCGCCACGGTGCGCGCCGTGAACTGCTGAAGTTCGTCCACAAACCTGCTGTCCAAACCCGCAAGGGAGATCAGCGCTTTGTCCATGCGCGTGCGTATATCGTCGTGTCCGCCCGGTGAGTACGCAAATGACCTGCGACCCCGGTTCAGGCTGACCACCGGCTCGTCTTTCACGGCCGACCAGAGCGCGGCGCCGCTCTCGCGAAGCCCCTCCGCGCAGGCGCCTTCGATGCCGTCCAGGCCGAAGGGGAACTCCACCACGAAACGCCGGGTGACATGGAAACCGTCCCCGTGGATGCGCCACCACCAATAGGCGAGCCGGCTTGCCAGCATGCCGTAAACCGCGAGCGCATCCTCCGCCGATGCGCACCGGACGGCGTGCAGCGGGTTCTCCGAAAGGGCCGGCCCGTCGGCCAGGTTTGTCGTCGGTGGCCGCAAAAACACGTTCAGGAAGTTGTACGCGGTCGCGCCCACGAACACCGTGCGATCGTCCGCATCCCAGGTTTCGGCAAGGCATGACCTGCCCACGCCATGCACCGCCTGCCCAAGGCGGTACCACCGCGCGTTCAGCGCTTGCAACGCGGTGGCCTGGCCCCGGCCGTCGATTCGAGGAATGCCCCTGCGGATGTCCCCTTCGAAATTGGTGAACCGGATGTTTTTGAACATCTCCGCACGGCGGTCTCCCCGCCACTTGTGCAGCGGCCCGCTGGAAAGGGTCGCGTGCGTTTCCGTCCTGCTCCTCGACCAGAACAGAATGGCATTCCGCGTCTTGACGTCTTCGCCGAAGAGCGCCTGCGGCTCCCTGTCGAAGAATGCAAAGCGCCAGCGGCCCGCTGTTTCCTGGATCAACTTTCGTGCGGCCTCGAACTGCGGCCCGCTGTTGCACGCGATCGAAATCGGCAGCACCAGGGAGGCGGCGCACACGTCCCGGTCGGCCAGGCGCGTCAACTGCTCGATGAAGGCGACGTAGATCTCCGAGCCGGCCCGCGGCGCCGTGGTCAGGGTGCTGAAAACGCGACCCAGTTCCTCTAAGTCGGGACGGCTGCCGATGTCCGCGTAAGGGGGGTTGCCGACGATGATGGCCGGCGCCGCCCCGAGTTGCGGAAACAGTTCAGTTATCGGGAGTCGCCCGTCGGCGCTCCTCTCCATCCCGGCGCCCACCTTCGCCCCGGCGCTGGATGGCGCGCGGGCCGCGGGGTCGATCAGCAAGGTGTCCGCGCATGCGATGTTCAGGCGCAGCCGACGCCAGGTTTCGGCTGGGCACCCGGGCGTTTCTCCGTCGGCGCTCAGGATGTCGGCGAGCAGCACGAACGCGGAGGCCGGGGCCGACCACGGGTCGATGTCGGCGCCGAACAGACATTCCGACGCCAGGGAGAACGCGCTTGCTCCACTGCAGCGGCGCCGCAGCCCCTTGAGCGCCGCCCTCAGGAACACGCCGGTTCCGCACGCCGGGTCGAACACCGTCGGCGGCGCTTCTGCGCCGTTCGCGATGGAGTTCAGGCAGCCCTTCACCATGTACTCCGCGACATCCGCGGAGGTGTAGAACACGCCGTCCGCGCGCTTCTTTTGACGGGCGGCAAGCGTCCCGGGGTCGCGCCGGACGCTCAGCCTGCTTCCGATGCCGTGCGGGTCGAGGATGTAGGGCAGCAGCTCGAAATACGCGCGGGGGTCTGCGCTCTTCCACAGGCAATGCTCCGCCTCGCGGACCGCCGGGGAGCACAGCACCTCCGAAAGTCGCCCGGCGTCCCGCGCCGGAAAAAACCACGTCATCGCGTCCGCCAGCCCGGCCGTGGGCGGCAGCGCCCGCGTTGCAACTCCGACCACCCAGGCCGACACGACGGTCCAGGCCGAGAGTTCAGCGTCGCTGCGGACAACGCCGGGGGCCGCCGGCCTTCTCGGGGGCGGCAGGAGCACCGCCATCGCCTCTTCGCAGCTTTCGTCCGCAGGCAGGACCGCCAGGCGCCTGACCGCCTCCCGGACCGGTGCGCCGTACTTCTCCGCTGCCGTGGTCAGCACATGCCCCCGCCGCGGAACGTCGAGGCGGGCCTCGTCGTCCATCAGCGCGGACGGGTCCGACCAATTCCGGGCCAGGTGCGGCGCAGGGGCCGCCGGCGAAGTTGTGGTCTGCCTCGTCACTCCCCCTCAGTCTCCAGCGCCGTTTGTGGGCATGGCGGGAGTGTAACCCAAGAGGGCGCATTTGGTTGCCCCATCGGATTTGCCTGTAAGCGCCAAGCGGAAATGTCCCCTTTTGCCTCCGCGTGGGCCGTCCCGGGGAGGCCCAGTCTGACGCGCCCTGTATGCGTTCAAACTTACACTGGACGGGCGCCCCGGAATTCCGGTAAAATGTCATGATGAGGGCGCCGCTTGGCGGCGGGCGAACGGCGCCCCAGATGGCGGGCGGCAGACGGGCGGCGCCGCAGGCCCTCGCCTGAAATTCCGGTAGCATCACCCGACGAGGACTCAGGACATGGCCAGGAAAAAGCTGCCGATCACCATCCAGACCTTCAGCAAAATACGTAAAGGTGGTGAAGACGACTACTACTACGTGGACAAAACCGGCTTCATTGCGCGGCTGGCCATGAAGGAAGGGCACTACTTCCTCTCGCGGCCCCGCCGCTTCGGCAAGACACTGCTCGTCGATACCCTGCAGGAGCTGTTTGAAGGCAGAAAGAAGCAGCTATTCGAGGGGCTCGATATCTACGACAAGTGGGACTGGGCTGTGAAGTACCCGGTGGTGCGTTTCAGGTTTGGGCGGGGAAACTTCAACCAGCCTGGCGAACTTCACTCCGCTGTCATGAAGCAGCTTGCCCGTATGGAGCAACGCGAAGATCTCGCTTCGGATGCAGAGACCGCATCGGAACGTTTCGCCGACCTGCTCGAAGGGCTCTTCAAGAAAAAAGGGCAGCGCGTCGTCATCCTGGTGGATGAATACGACAAGCCGATCTTCAGCACGCTGGGGACGCCGGAGCTTTCGAAGGCCAACCGAGATTATCTGAGTGGCTTCTATAGCACCATCAAGGACTGCAACCAGTTCATCCACTTCACCTTCCTGACCGGGGTGAGCAACTTCGCCCATACCGGAATCTTCTCGGGGCTGAACAACCTGACCTACATCACGCAGGATCCGGAGTTCTCGTCGATTTGCGGCTACACGGACCACGATCTCGACACCGTGTTCGCGCCGGAAATCGAGAAGCTCGCCCAAGAGGAGATCACCCGCGAGAAAATCAAGGAATGGTATGACGGCTATAGCTGACGTGGCCAGGAGAGGGTGTACAACCCCTTCAGCATACTGCGGTTGTTTGA
>CAZJXU010000074.1:0-2624 GCA_964550095.1 uncultured Spirochaetales bacterium
CATTAGAAATGTCCTCTTTTTCGCTCCGCGTGGGCCGCCCCGGGCGGCGCCTCAGGCAAGGATCTGTCAGGAAAGGGCCGGGGCAGGCCGCCCAAACGGCCCAAAATGTGTCATGAAAGAAGTTGAATTGTGTCGTAAAAGGATGGAATTGGTCATGGAATGGCCTGAATTATGTCGTAAAAGAGCCTGGAAGTGTCATGAAAGAGATAGAAATCTCGAAAAAAGTCAGAATTATGTCGTGAAAGGGTTGAAAAGTGTCATGAAAGGGATAATAATTGTCATGAAAGAAACCGCCCGGCGCAGACCAGGCAAAAGGGAGATTTTGGCGACATGACGACCGGCTCAGAACTCCTCTCACAGATTGCGCTCGGCGAAGACTCCACCCGCGAGTTCAAGGCCGATGTAACGAGCCCCGCGTCCCTAGCCTCGGAGATGGCGGCCTTTGCCAACGGGAAGGGCGGCGTCATCTACATCGGCGTGGCGGATGACGGCTCGGCGCCGGGGCTTGCGCAAGGCGACGTCGCCCGGGTCAATTCCATGATCAGCGACGCCGCCAGTCAACTGGTGCGCAGCCCGCTCACGGTGCATACCGAAAATGCGCCGCTCGAAAACGGTCGCATCGTCATCGTGCTCACCGTCCCAGAGGGCATTCAAAAACCCTATTTCGATAAAGACGGCGTGATATGGCTGAAGGCCGGGGCGGACAAGAGGCGCATCAACTCCAGGGAGGAACTGTTTCGCATGATCCAGTCGGGCGGCCGGCTGCACGCGGACGAGCTGCCCACCCAGGCGGGAGTCGACAGGCTGGACAAGCTGCGCTTTCGCGACTTCCTGGGCGGCGCCGCGCGCGAGCCGGCGTATCCCGATTCGACCGCCGCTCTGACCCGGCTGCTAAAGAACATGAACCTCGCCGCCGAGAATGGAAAGCTGAACCTGGCGGGCGTGCTGTTTTTTACCGAGCACCCGGAGTGGATTGTCCCGGAATGCACGGTCAAGGCGATGCGGTACCCTGGAAACGATATCCACGCAAGCGATTACATCGACACCCAGGATTTCTCCGGGCCGCTGCCCCGTGTATTCGACAACGCCCTGGCCTTCATCATGCGCAACATGCACAAAGTGCAAGCCGGGCGCGGCGTGAATGCGCCGGGCACGCCGGAGATTCCCCAGGAGGTTTTCGAAGAGCTGCTGGTGAACGCCCTGGTGCACCGGGATTACACGGTGAGCGCCGCGATCCGCCTGTTTGTCTTCGACAACCGCATCGAGATCATCAGCCCCGGGCATCTTCCCAATAATCTGACCGTGGAAAAAATCCGCGCGGGCAATTCCAACATCCGCAACCCGGTACTGGCTTCTTATGCCGCCAAGGGGTTGCTGCCCTATTACGGTCTGGGCTCGGGCATCAGACGGGCGCTGAAACACTGGCCGCACATCGATTTTATCGACGACCACGACGCTTGCCTGTTCACCGTCGTGATTCACCGCAAGCCCATCGAGGAACTCAACTCGGCGGCGGGCGCGAACGGTGCGGATAGCGGTGGGTCGGATGCGGGCAAACCGGGCGGGGGCAACGGCGAAGGACCGGGCGTCGGGGAACCGGGCGCGGGCGGCGGCACCGTGGAACCGGGCGAGCGCGGCGAAGGCGCGGACAGCGGCGAAGATCCGGGCGAGGACAAGCCGGGCGTGCGGCGCGAAAAGCTCGAAAAAACGGCGGCGGCAATTCTGGATGCATGCCGGGAGCGCAGCGACATTACCGTCACGGAACTGGCCGAGCGCATCGGCGCATCCGGACGCACCGTTCAGCGACACATCAAGAAACTGCAACGGAGCGGGTTGCTGAAGCGCGTCGGCGGGCGCAAGCAGGGCCACTGGGTCGTCCTGGATGGGCCGGGCAGTGCGCCGCCAAGCGGGCAGGGTTCGTGAAAGTGGACGTGAGGCCGGGGCAACAGGGTTCGTGAAAGGCGCAGTGCCGGGCGGGCAGGGTTCGTGAAAGTGTTTGCGGCGTCGGGCAAGAAGATTGGCAGGCATATCTTTCATTAACGGGTTGCAACAACCCGTTAATTAAGGGTGCGAATTTTGTCAAAGGCCGGCGCGGGTGAAGCTGAAGCCTGCGCAGCACCTACCCCGGCGGAAATTCCGTGCCGCGATTCAGTATCTCCATGTAGCCCTCGTAGCTGAACAGGCGATTGCGCTTCCGGTCGGTGATTTCCTGCACAACGCCGAGCCGCTCCAGGTTGTCGAGCGCCCTATTAACCGTGTTGGGCGGGGCGCCTGTCTCTCGCGACACCCACTTCGCATGGACAATGGGCCGCTTCATCAGCGCATGGTGAACCCGCAAGGCGGATTTCTTCGCCCTGCCAAGCCGATCAATTTTTTCGAGATCCCGTGCGTACATATCGAGAATCTGTTGCGCGTCCTCAATCGACTGCTCGGCGGTGTAAATGACCGCATCGGCAAAGAAGTCCAGCCATGCTTCCCAGTCACCTGTCTGGCGAACGCCGTCGAGAAGATCGTAGTAGCGCATGCGATGTTGCTTGAAGAAAAGGCCGGTAAACAACACGGGCCTCTGCAACACCTTTTTTTCCACCAGCAGCAGGGTGATCAAAAGACGACCCAGTCGACCG
>CAZJXU010000075.1:0-6025 GCA_964550095.1 uncultured Spirochaetales bacterium
TCGCGCATGGCGGCGTTGGCTTCAGCGGCGGCTTCCGCGTCGAAACTGCGCGCCGCTTTAAGCACCAGAGGCAGCAGGTTCAGGTCGCTGGCCGAGTTGACAAAAATGCCCGGCCGCTGCAGCGCCCAGTGCACCGCGCGGCGAATGTCGTCCTCGTCGCTGTAGGCCACATACCATGTGCGCGTCTCGGCGGGCTCGCCCGGATTGCGCCTGCGCCGTGCAATGCTCTTGATGGTCTGCACCGCCGTACCGCGTTCCTTGCACACCCCGAGCAGCGCTTCAAAATCCGCCGCGTATTGCGGCTGCGACATCATGCCGTAGTTGTAGGGCAGCAGCACGGAGTCGAAAGCAAAGGCGTCCAGGTTTTTCAGGTGGCGCGCCGCGATTTCGCTGCCGTGCCCCGTGATGCCGATGTGGCGCACCAGGCCCGCCTCGCGCGCTTCCAGCGCAGCCTCAAGCGCGCCCCCTTCGCCCAGCGCCTGCGCCGACTCCTCCGCCTCGGCCAGGTTGTGAAACTGGATCAGATCCAGGTGGTCGGTCTTCAGCCGCTCGAGAGAGCGGCGGATGCTCTCGCGCGCCGGCTCGAACGCGCGCTCTCCCGTCTTGCTCGCCAGGAAAAAGTCGCCTCGGTGCTCGCGCATCCAGCCGCCCACCCAGCTTTCGGCTTCCCCGTAGCTGGCTGCCAGGTCGAGGTGGTTCACCCCGTTTTCCAGCAGCAGCTCCAGCGCGCGCCCGGCGAACTTCTCGTTGGCGCGATACAGGGCCGCGCCGCCGAAGATGATGCGCGAACTTGCGTGACCGCTGCGACCGAATTCGAGTTTTTCAATCATGGGGTGTGGTCCTTTGTTGTTTTTTGGGGCGCGGTGTGCCCGGCGTGATGTGGTGTTTGGCGCCCGGCGTGTTGCTGTCCCGGTGTGATGGATCGGCGCGGGCTGCGTCTTTGCGCCCGGCTTGCGCCGGCGCAGTGTGATGGGTGTGCTGCGGTGCGGGTCGATGTGATGTGTGTGTTTGGCGTCCGGCGTGATTTCTGAACGGCGCCGGTTCGAGCATGCGCCCGCTGCGCCTGTGCGCCCGGCGCGCGCCCGCGGAAGAATATCACAACCCCGGGCGGCCCCTGTTAAAGAGAGGGCGCCTTGCCAACGGACGGGGCAGCCCGCTGCGGGTACTTGCCAACGGACGGGCAGCCCGCTCGGAGCGGCGGCATCGACCATGGGGCGCCGACACTGCCTCGCATCAACAGACAGGGCCGACCGCCGCCGCCCACGTCTTCACCCGCCTGCCGTGCGCCACAGACAAAGAGCGGGGCCGACCGCCGCCGCTCATGCCGCTCGGGGCCTGCCCGCTAAGCGACCGCCTGCTCCACCTGTCCATCTGTGGTCAGCCGGCGGCGACCGGCCACGCTCGTTGGTAGGGCGCGTGCTTTAGTTACCTTCCAGGCATGGGCGTTTCACTTTGGTCGGTCGCGCGTCTCCAGGCCGCCCTCCGGGACCCGAGCTGTTTCGAGCGCTTCAGCGTTCTCACCGGCGAGAGCCTGCTCGCGGTGGACCTCTCCACCCCGGGGCCGGGCTTTTCGGAAGAAGAACTCGCCCGCCTGGCGCTGTTACCCGCCGTAACCGCCGGCGTCGGAGGAGAAGGTGGCGGCGCTGGCATCGGCAGAGAAGGCAGCATCGGTGGAGAAGATGGTGCCGGCGTTGGTGAAGGCGCGGTCGGTATCGCCGGCGCAGGCGGCGCTGGTGGAACAGGCGCCTCATCCACCGACGCAGGCCCGCAGTCATCCCCGCTGCGCGCCCGGCTCGACCTGCACCTGGAAGACGAAACACAGCTCGATACCGTGGCCGACGCCGTTCTGCAAAACCCGCTCGCCAGCCTGGCGCTGGTGCAGTTGCTGCGCTGCGGCGAGCGGCTTTCGCTGGAGCAGACCCTGCTGATGGAGTCGCTGGTGTACTCCACCCTGCAGGCCGGGCCCGAGTTCGGCGCCTGGCTGCGCGCGTACGAAAGCCGACCTGTTGCGCCCTCAAGCGAACCTGCAGTGCGCATCACCCGTGAAGACGCGCGGGTTACGATTTGCCTGAACCGCCCGGAGCGCCGCAACGCCTTCTCCGTGGAAATGCGCGACGCCTTGTGCGAGGCGCTGGCGTTAACCCTGTGCGACACGCATGTGCGCAGCGTGCACTTGTGCGGCGCGGGGCCGGCATTTTGCAGCGGCGGCGACCTGGACGAATTCGGCAGCCTGCCGGACCCCGCCACCGCACACGCCGTGCGCTCCACGCGCAGCCCCGCCCGCCTGTTGGCCGCCGCGGCAGCGCGCACCACGGCGTGCGTGCACGGCGCCTGCATCGGGGCCGGCGTGGAACTGCCTGCCTTTTGCGCCCGGGTGAGCGCGCGCGAAGATGCATTCTTCGCCTTGCCCGAAGTCGGCATGGGCCTCGTGCCCGGCTCAGGCGGCAGCGCATCGTTGCCCCGGCGCATCGGCAGGCAGCGGACAGCCTGGATGGCGCTGACCGGTGCACGCGTCGATGCGCGCACCGCACTGGCCTGGGGATTGGTGGATGAACTGGAGACATCATGAGCGCGCACGTGTATGCGAAGCTGCTGCCGGGCGAAGCATCATGAGTTCACGCCTGTATGCGAAGCTGCCCACGGGTGAAGCATCATGAGCGCTCGCGTGCATGCGAAACTGCCGTCTGCGAAACTGCTTTCGGATGAAGCATCATGAGTGCACTCCTGTATGTGAAGCTGCCCACGGGTGAAACATCATGAGCGCACACCTGTATGCAAAGTTGCTGCTGGACGAACTGGGCGCGCCGCCCGGCTTTGCCGAGGCGATGCTCGCCCGCTTGTCTGCGCAGCGACGGGAACCCTGCGCCGCGGCGGACTGGGCGCGTTCGGGCGCGCTTTCTCTGGTGGGTTTTCCGGGCGCAGCGCCGTGCTTGCCGACCGCGCCGCTGCCCACCGCTGCGGCCGGCGCCGCGCACGCCCTGGCCGCGTTCCTGCCGGCGCACATGCAACTCGACGGCGCGTGTTTGCTTTCCGAACGCGCCGCACTGGAAGGGCTGACCCGGCAGGGACGCACCTCGCCCGGCGGAAGCTGTCGTCTGCTTCCCGCGCGCGACGGCCTTGTTGCAGTGAACATGCCGCGCGGCGAAGAAGACTTTCGCCTGCTGCCCGCCTGGCTTGGCGTGCAGGCAGGGGATGCGCCCTGGCGCGCATTGTCCGACGCGCTCGCCGAATGCGATGTGGAGGAAGCGGTATCGCGCGCGCGCCTGCTGGGCTTGGCCGTGGCGCCGACGGGTGAGCCTGCCGGCGCGCAGTCCACCGCGGCCTCCGACGGAGAGCCCGCACCCGCCTCCGACGGAGCGTGCGCTGGCGCGCCTGCCGTTGCGGGTGCCGCCGCATCCGTTGTTTCACCCGCAGCCGTTTACGATAGAACGTGCAACAGCGCGCAATCCGCCGTCTTCGACGGAGCGTGCGCTGACGTATTGTCCGGCGACACAACCGCCGCCAAATTCACCGGCGCATCTTCTGTTGTCTCCGACGGAGCGCACGCCGCCGAATTCGATGGTGCGCCTGCCGTTGCGGGCGCCGCCGCATCCGACGGAATGCACGTCGCCAAGTCCGCCGGTGCATGTTTCGCTTCACCGGGCAGCGCGCAGTTGTCCGTCGCCTCCGACGGAGAATTCGCAACTGCATCCGACGGAGCGAGGGCCGGCGCGTCCGATGCTTCGCCCGCAACCGCATCCGACGGAGTGAGCGCTGGCGGACATACCGATGCGCAATCCGCCGCCATCTCCGACGGAGCGAGCGCTGCCGTGCATACCGATGCACAATCCGCCGCATCCGACGGAGCGAACGCTGCCGGGCATACCGACGCGCAATCCGCCGCATCCGACGGAGCGCACGCAACCCGGCCCGCCCCCTGGCTTCGCGTGGAGCGCCATGGCGCGCGCGCCGCGCAAGGCCGGCGCGACCTCACCGGCTTGCGCGTCCTGGACTTAAGCGCGCTCTGGGCCGGGCCGCTCTGCGGTCAACTGCTAGCGCTCGCCGGTGCGCACGTCGTCAAGATGGAAAGCAGCAGCCGGCCCGACGCCGCCCGGCGCGGCAACCCCCGGCTCTTCGCACTGCTGAACGGCATAAAGCAACAGGTCTCCCTTGACTGGAACAGCGCAGCAGGGCGCGCCGAACTCGCGCGCGCCTTTGAAACAGCCGACTTGGTTGTAGAAGCCTCGCGCCCGCGTGCGCTTCGGCAACTCGGCTTCGTTGCCGAGCATTGGCTGGCGCAGCGGCCCGGCCGGGTGTGGTGCTCCATCACCGGCTACGGCCGGCGCGGCGCCGCCGCCACTTATGCCGCGCTGGGCGACGACGCCGCCGCGGCAGCAGGCCTGTGCTTCTGTGTGCCTGCCGCAGATGCGCCGCTCTTTGTGGGCGATGCCGTGGCCGACCCGCTCACCGGCGTGCACGCCGCACTCGCCTGCGCCGCCTCCCTGCGGCGCGGCGGGGGAGAACTGCTGGATGTAAGCCTGTGCGGAGTCACCGCGCGCGCCATCGCCCTGCGCGAACAGGCGCCCGTGCAAGGCGAAGTGCGGGAAACAGGCAAAGGATTCGAAGTGTTGTGCAGCAGCGGCCATGTGCCGATACATCCGCCCGTCGCACGTAAACTGGATATTGCCGCGCAGCGGGAAAGCGCCATGCAGCCTTCGCGTAACATAACCGCCGCGAAAACCGCACACCGGGAAAGTTCCGTGCAACTTGGTGCGCACAACGACGAGCACATTGTTGTACCCCGAAAAAATCTCGCACGGAATGCGCACGGCGATGCGCATCGGGAAAATTCCGCGCAACAAACAGGCGTCACCGCACGCCACAAAAACCCCGCGCGGAACGCGCACGCCACTTCGCGCCGGGAAAATTCCGCGCAACCCGGCGCACGCAACGATGCGCACACTACTTCGCACCGGGAAAAATCCGACCAAAGCGGCGCACACGCCGAAGCACACACCGCCGTCGCGCATGAGCAAACCCCCGCCGCGCCGAATGCGCGCGCCGCATCCTGACTGCGCCGGGCCGCATCTCGCCATGTCAAAACCGCGCGCACCCGAATCGCAGGCATCCGAAGCTGCGTCGCATCGCCGCCCTGCCGAACAGCAGCCCGGCCGCGCGCAGGCTTCCTCCGCATCCGCGTGGAACCGCCGCGCCGAACTTCCCGGCGTTGGCCTTGTGGATGTGCGCCTGGCAGGCGGACGCATCGCCGAAATATGCGCCGCCCAGGCAAAACCCGGCCCCGGCTTCGACGCAGAAGGCGGCGCCTTGTTGCCCGGTTTGCACGACCATCACCTGCACCTGCTTGCGCTGGCCGCTTCCTTGCACTCGCTGCCCTGCGGCCCGCCCGAAGTGCGGAACGAACGCCAACTTGCGCGCGCGCTGGCAGGCGCAGCGCCGGGCCCGGACGGCTGGCTGCGCGGTGTTGGCTACCACGAACAGGTAGCGGGCGCGCTGGACCGCCGCGCACTCGACAGGCTCGAAGCGCACAGGCCGCTGCGCATTCAGCATCGCAGCGGCGCATTGTGGATGCTGAACAGCCTGGCCGTCCGGGAACTCGGCCTCGACGAAGGCGCAGACGCACCCGGCGTGGAGCGGGACGCATCGGGCCGGGCCAGCGGTCGATTGCTGCGCGCAGACCGCTTCTTGCGCGAGCGCATCGCCGCGCGCGCCCGAACGGAAACGGAAGCGCAATCGGAACCGAAGCCGAGATCGGAAACGAAGCCGGGACCGGAGCCGGCGCCGCAACCGGAAACGGAGTCGGAAGCGCAGTCGCAATTGGAACCGAAGTCGGAATCGGAATTGGCGCATCAATCGAAATCGAAGTCTGGATCAGCGCTGGCGCCGCAACAGGAACTGAAGTCGGAAGAGAAAACGCAACCGGAACCGAAATTGGAAGCGCAGTCGAAATCGGGACCGGAACTGAAGTCGAAATCGAAACCGGCGCCCGCGCCTGCACTCGCAGCCGTCGGCCGACTGCTCGCAAGCC
>CAZJXU010000076.1:0-2184 GCA_964550095.1 uncultured Spirochaetales bacterium
GGAGGTGGGCGTGGATGAAGCGCTGCGGCCCTTCTTCCCGGACGTGTTCACCGAGTCCGAATCGGCAGCCGCCTGCGTGCGCGCGCTTTCTCCGCCTCCCCCCGCCGCCGGCGACGAAATCGTCACCCCGATGGGCGGCACATTCTACGCGCGCGAAGCGCCGCACCTGCCGCCCCTGGTGGAAGTGGGGGATCACTTCGAAGCGGGCCAGCCGCTCTTCATCATCGAAGTGATGAAGATGTTCAACAAAATCCCCGCGCCCTTTGCCGGAACCGTGGTGGAAAACCTGGTTCCGGATGCGGACGGTTCCGTCGTCAAAAAGGGCCAGGTGATATTCCGCATCGAACCCGACGAGCGCACCGAAGTGGAGAGCCCGGATGCAGCCCGGGCGCGCCGGCGCGAGCTGACCCAGGCGCTTTTGGGGGACTGAGCGGGGCAGGGGGCGTGAGGTTTGGCCGGGCGCGGCGTGGTGGTTGTTTGCGGTCGGCGGCGTGCGGGCTTGGCGGATTCTTGCGGTCGGTTGGTGTTGTGTTTTCTTGCGATCAGCGGCGTTCGGTCGCGCGCTCAGGTTTGCGCCGCTTCGTTTTCTTCGCCCGCGCCTTGCTCCCGGCGCCGGACCACCAGCATCGCCACGCCCACGCCCGCCACGTACAGCAGCACCAGGGGCGCGGCCAGCATCACCTGGCTTAGCGGGTCGGGCGGAGTCAGCAGTGCAGAAAGCACGAAGGCTGCAGGTATGGCGTAGCGGGTGCCGGAGAGCAGGCGCCTCGGCGTCACCACGCCGCCGACGGCCAGGAAGAACACCACCACCGGCAGCTCGAAGCCAGCGCCGAATGCCAGCAGCAGGCGCGTGGTAAGCGCGAACACCTCGCGCATGGTCCACGCGCTTTGCACCAGCGCGCTTTCGAAGCTCGCCAAAAAATCAAAGATGACGGGGAAGACGATGAAGTAGCCGAACGCCCCGCCGGACGCGAACAGCAGGGTGGATGCCAGAACGAAGGGCAGCGCCACCCGCTTTTCCGAGGCGTATAGCCCCGGCGCCACGAAGGCCCAGAGCTGCCAGAAGAACACGGGCAGCGAAAGCGTGAAGCCCGCCAGCAGGGCGCACTTCAGGTAGGTGAAGAAAATCTCCGTCGGTGCGATGGCCTGCAGCGCGCCGTCTTCGCCCAGCGCATGCAGCGCCGGGCGCAGCAGCGCCGCGAAAATCTCCTCGCGCCAGTTCCAGGCGGCTGCAGTGCCCAGCCCCCAGGCCAGCAGCGCCTTGAAAATGCGCGCGCGCAGCTCCGCCAGGTGGCTGGTGAGCGGCATGGCCTCCGCCATCTTCAGCCGCTCCGATCTTCGGGTTCGCTGACTGCCTTGCCGCCGGGCGGGCCTTGCGTTTCGGGCGTTTGCGCGGATTTTGCGGCGGGCGATTGCTGCGGCTGCCCGGCTTGGTCGCCCGCGCCCGGCGCATCAGCCGCCCCCGCCTCCGGCCCATCCCCGGGCAGCGGCGCATTCACCATCTGCTCGGCAGGCCCCTCGGGCACCGGCGCCCGGCGCTCCTGCTGCGCAGGCTCCTCCGCCGCAGACATGATGGAGCCCCGCAGCTCCGAAGAGGTGCGCCGAAACTCCGCCAGGCCGCGGCCCAGGCTGCGCGCCAGCTCCGGCAGCTTTTGCGGCCCGAACACCAGCAGGGCCACCACCAGGATCACCAGTACTTCCCAGAACCCGAGTCCGAACATGCCCCAAGGTTACCGAAACTTCGGCATCTGGTTCCAGGTCCTGCGGTCCAGCCGCCGCCCCGTGCGTTTCTTGAACACCCCGCCCCACTGCTTGAAGAAAAAGGGCACATCCGCGGCAATGCAGGCATCTCGTATCTCCCGCACCCACTCCGCCTTCATCTCCCTGGCCCCCGGCCCCGACTCGCCGCCCACAATCACCCAGTCGATGCCGGCAAGGTCCAGCTTCGGCAGCGGACCCAGCAGCGGCTCCAGGGAAAGGAAGCGGGTGCGCGCGCCGGTAGCATTCAGCAGTGCCAGGCGCGGCAGCCAGCGCTCGGATTCAATGCTCGTACCGAGCCAGACATTGGAGGGCCAGCAGAGGCGCCTGCCAAGCTGCGCCACGCGGCCCGGCCGCTTGGTGAGTACCTGGTAGGTGTGCTGCGGCGTCTCGTTCATCACCGCGAACACGGCCTCGATGAAACTC
>CAZJXU010000077.1:0-8452 GCA_964550095.1 uncultured Spirochaetales bacterium
GTGCCGCCCATCGGGGTGACGATTTCGTCGCCGGCGGCGGGGGGAGGCGGAGAAAGCGCGCGCACGCAGGCGGCTGCCGATTCGGACTCGGTGAACACGTCCGGGAAGAAGGGCCGCAGCGCTTCATCCACGCCCACCTCCAAAAAGTGCGAGCGCACTCCGATGCGCGGCACAATCAGCAAAAGCTCGAGACCCAGCGTGTGCCCGCGGTGCGCGGCTACGCATTTTTGCCACAGCGCTTCGTCGCCCTGCGCAAGGCGCTCGTCCGGCGCGCCTGAAAACAGCGCGTCCAGATCAATTGCACTGCGTGCCCCGGTGCGCTGCTCCACTTCTCGGTAGAAATCCAGCGCTCGCGTCAGCAGCACCCGGTCGTGGTCCCATATTTTTTCGGAAGGCGGCAGGCCCGGGCGATCTTCCAGCCCCAGGTAGTGATACAGGCGCTCCAGGAAGTGCACAGGATGCGCCAGGAACGCCACGCCGCCGGTTTTTTGCCGCTGCCAAAGGACGCCGTCGTAGCGGCCGAGGAAGCCGCCCAGCAGGTGCGCATCCGCGAGCAGCTTTTGCAGGGGGCGCAGCAGCAGCGTTTGCTTGGCGGCGAGCACTTCCTTCGCCGCATCGTCCTGCGGCGCGCGCCCGGCCAGCGCGCGGAACGCCGCATCGAGGTCAACATCCCCCGCCATCTGCTGCAGGGCGCCCACTGCGGGCAGGTAGGCGCCCATGAAGCGCGTGGTCGGCTGGGCCATCACGCCCCGGCCGATGAACCACTGCAGCAGGCCGTACTGCATTTCCATGTTGGTGTGCAGGTCGTCGCCGCGCAGCTCGGTGCAGCGCAGTATCTCCGCCATGCGCTCGAAGTTTTCGAGGCGGTGTTCCGCGGCGCACAAAAGCAGGGCGATGTTGGAATCGTAGGCGCCGGCCAGATTGTACCAGATGAAGGTGTCGGTATCCGGGTTGCGCACGCATATACCCTGGTCGAAGCGGATCTCGTGCGCGCCGGGTTTGGACCAGCCGCGAATCACGCCGCCCGCGTGGGGCTGCAGCGCGGCGTTGGTGGCGTTGATGCGCACCTCCACGCTCGAAAGCGCGCGCGGAACGCGCTCCGGCCGGGGCAGGCGCGCGCCGTGCACGGAAAGCAGCGCCATGGCCTCGATCAGCTCGTCCACGTAAAAACACTCGTCCGGTGCATCGGGGTTGCTGAACTTGAGGCGATACACCAGCTCGGTAACGCCGTGCTCCACCTGGATGCGCGTGTTCATCTCCATGAAGAAGTGATCGAAGCCATCCACGATGCACTCGAAGGTGGAAACCGAATCCAGCCCGGTGGCTTCGCCGAAGCGCTCGGCTTCCGCCTCCATGCGCGCCAGGGTTCCGATGTCGCCTTGCAGAATTTCCCGCGCCTTGCCGGAGGCAACGGCCGCTTCGGCTTCCAGCATTTCCCGGGTCAGCGAGACCTCCAGCAGTTTTTGTTCGTGCATCTGCACCGAGCAGTCGCGCCCGCCCAGCGAGAGACACCACTGGCCGTTTCCGATCAACTGGATCTCGTTGTGCCGGGTGAACTCCACGTTCAGCTCGACCAGGAAGTTCCGGTTGGAGCCGGGCGCCAGCACCTTCGATTCCGCCAGGAGGTCCATCACGGCGCTTTCCACCTCGGCCGCTTCGGACACCACGCGCTGGCCCTTGCCGCCTCCGCCCCCGATGTGCTTGAGGCGCACGCGGCGGCCGGGGTGCTCGCGCCAGAGTTCCACGCACACCTCGCGCGCTTCGGCCTGCAATTCCTTGATGCTCACCAGTTCAATAGTCTGCGCGTAGCCCGCCTGCAGCAGCGCTTCGGCGTTTTGCGCGGGCGTGAGCGCCTTGTCCGCTTTGAAATCGAGGCCGTGTTCCCTGGCCAGTTCGGCGAGCGCGGCCGGCGCGCGCTTCGCGTCGGCGCCTTCCGACTCTGCCGGCGCGCCCAGGCGCCGCAGCAGGGCGCGGGCGGAAACATCGTCCACGCCGGGAATCACGGCGTTGCCGAGGCTGCGCGCGAGTTCCTTGGCCTGGTCCTTGGCGCCCGCCCGGTGTATGACGCGGGCCGAGGGGCCGAGGAATCTGATGCCCGCTTGCTGCACCGCTTCCACGAATTCGGCGTCTTCGGCCATGAAGCCGTAGCCGGCGAACACGTGCGTGTAGCCGTGCGCCTTTGCAATCGCCGTGATTTCCCTGATGCGCTTTTTCTTCTCTTCCTGCCCGGCGCCCATGTAGTCCTGCACGCGGTGGATGCGCTCGGGGAAGCGGAAGCCGCGCAGCTCCGGGGCCAGGCAGCGGGGATACACCACCGAGTCCTTTTCCGAGAGCAGCATGCCGTAGGCGCGAATGCCCATGCGGTCGAAGATCTCGAAGGCCTCGCGGCGCACCGGACCGCGGCACACCACCAGCACCTGCATGTCGTCCAGGGCGAAGCTCCTCAGCCACGCGCTCTTCGCTTCGTGAAAGCGACCGGGGGTGAGCTTTGCGTCCAGCACTATTCGAACTCCCGCTGCGGGCCGGCCATCGGCGTCGCTTCGTAGGTGCGGAGCAGGAAGTCCAGGTTCTGCGCCAGCACGCGGCGGCTTTCGCCGGGCATCACCAGGCGCGAAACGCTGCCCAGCGAGAGCGCCTCGCGGGGGTTCATCAGTTCCTGTTCGTAGCGCTCGCGAATTTCGGCGAGGCCCGCTTCCAGCACGCGCGCAGCTTCCTCGGCCGCGGCGCCGCCCGCAGCGCACGCTTCCTGGTGCGCGCGCCGGAGCTGCTGAATCTCGCTTTTGTACACGAACTCGCTGCCGCCCCCCGGGCCCATCACCGCGATGCGCGCGTGGGGCATGGCGAACACCAGGTCCGCGCCCACGAAGTGCGAGTTGTAGGCGGCGTAGGCGCCGCCGAAGGCGTTGCGGATGATCAGCGTGATGCTGGGCACGCGCAGGTCGATGATGGCGTCCAGCAGGCGCCTGCCTTCCAGGATGATGCCCCGGGTTTCCTGCTCCACGCCGGGCAGAAAGCCGGTGGTGTCTTCCAGGAAGAGCAGTGGCGTGTTGTAGAGGTTGCAAAAGCGGATGAAGCGCGTGGCCTTGCGCGCGGCATCGACGTCGATTTGCCCCGAGGCCACCGCGGAGTTGTTGGCGACCAGGCCGACCACGTGGCCGCCGATGCGGCCGAAGGCGGTGATCATGTTGCGCGCGCGCGCGGGCTGGATTTCAAAGTACTCGCCGTGGTCGCATATATTCTGGATGAAGAGCGTGATGTCGAGCGGCGCGTTCATGCCCGCCGGCGAGTCGAAGGTTTTGCGGAACAGGATGTCCTCTTCGACGGTGAAGCGGTCGATCGGGTCCGAGGTTTCCACGTAGGGCGGCCCCTCGTGGTTGTTGTCCGGCAGGTAGCCGAGCAGGCGCAATGCAGTGCGCAGCGAGCCGAGTTCGTCGGGCGTGGTGATGTCGGCGACGCCGTTGATTCCGTGCACGCCCGGGCCGCCCAGCGCATCCGCGCTCACGTCTTCGCCGAGGGCGCTCTTCACCACGCCCGGGCCAGTCAGGCCGATGAAGGTGTCGTCGGCCTGGATCATGAAGGAGCCCTGGCGCGGCAGGTAGGCGCCTCCGCCCGCGTTGTAGCCGAACATCAGGCTGATGCTGGGAACCACGCCCGATATTTTGCGCAGCGCGCAAAAGGCTTCGCTGTAGCCGTCGAGCCCGCCCACGCCCGCGGGCACGAAGGCGCCCGCGGAGTCGTTCATGCCGATTACCGGGATGCCGCGCTCTGCGGCCATGTATAAAAGGCGCGCCAGCTTGGCGCCGTTGGTGGCGTCCATGGAGCCGGCGCGCAGGGTGAAGTCGTGCCCGTACACCGCCACGTCGCGGCTGCCGATGCGCAAGATGCCGGTGACGATGGAGGCGCCGTCGAGCCGGGGCCCCCAGTTGTGCCAGAGCAGGTTCGGTTCCCGGTCGGTCAGCACGCGAATGCGCTCGAACACGGTCATGCGGCCCTTGGCGTGCTGCGTGCGCACGCGCTCCGGGCCGCCGCCCGCGAGCGGACGCGCCAATAGCTCCCGGCCCAGGCCGATGGACGCTTCGTAGGCGGCGGCGCTTATGTGAGCGCCCGGCAGTTCGCCCGCGGCGGGGGCGTCCCCGGCGCCGCTGCGCGCTTCCGCCAGGGGGTTGTCCGTGCTGTACGTCGCGGCTTCGGCCATTGACACCTCTTTCGGGCGCAAAGGCCGAGGGCCCGCCGATGCGCGCGCACAGCTTAGCAAAGGCGCCCCGGCGCCCCCGTCCGCCCCACCGCTCAGAGGGCGGCGACTTCGGCGATGCGTTCGTTCAGCAGCCTTCCGTAGTCGCGAAGATCGATGTTCATGCGCGCGACGCCGGTTTCCATGGCGGCCTGGGCCACGGCCGGCGCGACATAAAGCAGCACGCGCGGATCAAAGGGCTTGGGGATGATGTAGCGCGGGCCGAACTCCATGCTCTCGCCGGGGTAGGCGCGCTTGACCACGTCGGGCACCGCTTCGCCCCGGCGCGCGAGTTCGGCCAGCGCCTGCACCGCGGCCTGCTTCATTTCTTCGTTGATGGCGCGGGCGCGCACGTCCAGCGCGCCGCGAAAGATGAAGGGGAAGCCCAGCACATTATTGACTTGATTTGGGTAATCGGAACGGCCTGTCGCCATGATGGCGTCGTCGCGAACCTGGGCCACGGCGTCCGGCGTGATTTCGGGGTCGGGGTTCGCCATGGCGAAGATGATCGGCTTGGACGCCATCGACTTCACCATCTTCTTGGTCACCAGGCCCGCCTGGGAGAGGCCGACAAAAACGTCCGCGCCCTGCAGCGCGTCGGCCAGGGTGCGCGCTTCGGTGTCGCGCATGAACTGCTGCTTGTATTCGTTCATGCCTTCCGTGCGCCCGCTGTGAATGATGCCGCGGCTGTCGGCCAGGAACACGTTCTCCGGGCGCACGCCGAGGTCCAGGTACAGGCGCGCACAGGCGATGCCGGAGGCGCCCGCGCCGGAAAACACCACCTTCACCTGGTCGATTTTCTTGTCCACGATGTGCAGCGCGTTCAGCAGGGCCGCGCCGGAAATGATGGCGGTGCCGTGCTGGTCGTCGTGAAACACCGGAATGTCGATGCTTTCCTGCAGCGCCTTTTCAATCTCGAAGCACTCGGGCGCGCGGAAGTCTTCCAGGTTGATGCCGCCGAAGGTGGGCGCGATCATCCGGCAGGTGCGTATCACTTCCTGCGGGTCCAGGGAATCGATTTCGATGTCGAACACGTCGATGTCGGCGAAGCGCTTGAAGAGCACGCCCTTGCCTTCCATCACGGGCTTGCTCGCCAGCGGGCCGATGTTGCCGAGGCCGAGCACTGCAGTGCCGTTGGAAATGACGGCGACCAGGTTGCCCTTGGCCGTGTAGCGGTACACGTCTTCGGGCTGCTTGGCGATTTCCCGGCAGGGTTCCGCGACGCCGGGGCTGTAGGCCAGGGCGAGGTCGTTGGCCGTGACGGTCGGCTTGGTGGGGATGACCTTGATTTTACCGGGGCGGCCCTGCGCGTGGTATTCGAGAGCTTTTTCTTTCTCGTAGGACACCGTGAACTCCGTGGCTGCGTGCGCCTGCCTTGTCGGGGTTGTCAACGGACGGGGCCGGCCGCCCGCTCGGCCCCCTGTCGTCCGCCGCCAGCGAAGGCCGCCGGACGCGCCGGGCAGTCAATCTAACAGATTTCGGCAGGGGAATGAAAGCGTAAAACGCTGTTTTGCCGGAAAATTTGTGCGCTTGCCAAGGGAAGGCGCGCCTGGCCGAGGGGCGGGCCGGGGCCCGGTCGCCGGGCCGGGGCACAGCGGCCCGCGCCTTTGGCGACCCGGTTCCTTCTCGCCCCCGGCGGCGGGAGCGAGGGCCTCGGGGCCGGGCGAGAGGTCGCAATTCAGAGCGAGACAGGCCCCAATTCAGAGCGAGACAGCCGCAAGAGAGGGATGAGTCGTGGATGATACGGGGCCGGTCAGGCGCAGGCGCCCAGGCCCTTCGATATTTCGGCGGCGGCGGCCATCACCAGAGGCCCGGCGCTTTCGTACAGCGCCGTCTCCGCATGGCGCTGCGTCGGCGCGGAGAGCGAGAGCGCGCCCACCGCGCTGTTGTCCGCGCCGCGCACCACCGCGGCCGCGCAGCAAAGCCCGGCGCCGCACTCTTCGTAGTCGACCGCAAAGCCCTGGCCCGCGACCGTGCGCAGGTGGTCGAGAAACTTGCCGGGGTCGGTGATGGTGTCCGGGGTTTTCTCCCGCAGCGCCCCCTGCTGCAGGTATTCGGCATCGACCTGCGCGAGCTGCTCGTCGCTGCAGGCCGCCAGCAGCGACTTCCCCAGCGCGGTGCAGTGCGCGGGAAGACACGAGCCGATGCGCAGCTTGGAAGAAACCAGTTGGCCGGATTCCACGCCGCCGATGTGGTTCACGCCGAAGCCGTCGAGCACGGCCAGGTGCGTGGTCTCGCCGGTGTCGGCGCACAGCCGCTCCAGGACAGGGAGCGCCACCACGTACAGGCTCCGACGGGCCGCGTACATGCGGCCCAGCTTCAGGCAGCCGGCGCCGAGCCGGTAGCGGTCGCCTTCGGTCATTTCCGCGTAGCCGCAGTGCTCCAGCGTCGCCAGCAGGCGGAAGGTGTTGTTCTTGTGAATGTCCAGGCGCTGCGATAGCTCGGTCACGCCGAGGCTGTCTTCGTTCTCGAAGGCTTCGAGCAGGCGGAATGCGTTGGCGACGGTCTGAATGACGTAGTCGCTCTTGGCTCTGCGCATGGTGGGGGGTCTCCAGTCCGGGGCGCACGCCCGGACGAGGGGGGTGAAACGGGTGAGACGGGTTTCAGGAGCGATTCTTCACCTTTTCCCAGTCCGACAGGAACCTGGCCAGGCCGGAATCGGTGAGCGGGTGGGCGGCGAGCTGGCGCAGCACCGCGGGAGGAATGGTCGCCACGTGGGCGCCCAGCAGGGCGGCCTGCGTCACCTGCTGCGGCAGGCGGATGCTGGCCACGAGTACCTGCGTAGCCAGCCCGTAATTCCGGTAGATGGCGCAGCACTGCTCGATCAACTGCATGCCGTCGGCGGAAATGTCGTCGAGGCGGCCGACGAAGGGCGATGCGTAGGTGGCGCCGGCCTTCGCCGCCATCAGGGCCTGGGTGGCGTTGAAGACCAGGGTGCAGTTGGTGGGGATGCTTTCGCGGGAGAGGATCTTGATGGCGCCCAGCCCCTCCCAGGTCATGGGCACCTTGATCACGATGTTCTCGGCGATGCGCCTAAGCTGGTAGGCCTCGTTCACCATGCCGTCCCGGTCCAGGGCCGTCACCTCGGCGCTGACCGGCCCGTCCACCAGCTTGGCGATCTCCCGCAGGATTTCGACCGGGGGGGCCTCCTCCTTGGAGAGCAGCGAGGGGTTGGTGGTGACGCCGTCCAGCAGGCCGAGTTCCGCGGCCTCCCGGATTTCCTGCAGGTTCGCCGTGTCGATGAAGAATTTCACGAGTTCATCCCTCCTGTGAAGCCGGGCAAAGGGGCGGATTCACGCCGCCCGGACGCCCTGAAAGCGCGGGGGCCGCGGCGTTCGCCGGGGCCCCGGGCGGCGCGCTGCGTACCCCGCATTCACCGTTTTCGACGCGTTCGCGGAGGCGAAGGCAGCGGGCATGTCGCGCGCCGGTCACCGGCCGGCTCGTGCAAGACGAAAGAAGGAATTCATGGGCGCGCCTTGTGTGTTGTTCGGTGTTGTGTTCCGAATGCGTGGTGTGGTGTTTCGATGTGCTGCGTTCAGCGGTTTTTCGTGCAGCAATGTTGCGTGCAGAAGCGGTGTCGTGTGCGGAGATGCTGTGTTCGGGGTGCTCTGTTCAGAAGTGTTGCGTGCGGAGAGCGGGGTGAAAGGAAAGTGTGTCAAAAAGACGCCTCGCCCTGCGACGTAAAACTCGTGGGGAGATTAAACCCCGAAGCGCCCCGCTTGTCAAGCGCTTTTTATCGACGGAGTGAATTTTTCCGAAGAATGCGCCTTCAAGCGCGTTATCCGCATTATTTCGCACGGTTCCGCGCCATGCCGCGCCATCCGGGGCCGCCCGGCCGGGGGAAAGCGGGCTTGGCGGCGGCCGGAATTTCCGTCGGCGGCGCGAGATGCCCCCGGGCGATTCGACCGGCCATTCCGGGCGACCGGCCCTGCGCATTTTCGACAAAGCGGGCGGCTCAGTCTTCGCTTTGCGCGTCCGCCCGGGTGCGCGCGCTGAAAAAAAAGTTTCGAATCAGCAAAAGCACAACGCAGCTCACGATGAAGGAATCCGCGACGTTGAAATCGGGCCAGGTGGTGTTCGCCCAGAGATGAACGCGCAAAAAGTCAACCACTTCGCCGCCCCGGAACAGGCGATCTGCAAGGTTGCCGCAGGCGCCTCCCGAAATGCCGCCCAGCAGCAGGGCGGAAAGGCGGTCCCCGGGCGCGAGATCGCGCAGCAGCA
>CAZJXU010000078.1:0-4153 GCA_964550095.1 uncultured Spirochaetales bacterium
TGATACTGGCCGAAACCGAAGCGCCCGTTATGCTTCCGACACACCGGAGGCCACCATGTCGGAACGACTGCTTCGCACCCTGCGCGTACGCAACGAGCACCGGCCGGGAGTCTTCGGTCGGCTCTCCACGGAAATCGGCGCCGCCGGTGTGAACCTGGGAGACATCCGCACCGTCTGGGTGGGGCCTGACCACATCGTGCGCGACATCGACGTGCTGATGGAGAGCATCGAGACCATCGGCGCGCTGGTGGAGCGGGTGAACCGCCTGGAGGCCGTCGATCTCCTGGAAATCATCGACGACGTGCACGACCTGCACATCGACGGCAAGCTGGAAGTGCGCGCCACGCACCCGGTGCAGAGCATCGCCGACCTGCGGCGCGTGTACACGCCGGGCGTGGCCGAAGTGGTGCGCAGCATCGAGAACGACCCGGACGCTTCGTATAACTACACCGTGCGCGGCAAGAGCGTCGCAATCGTCACCAACGGCACGCGCGTGCTCAGCCTGGGCAACGTGGGCCCGGTGGCGGCGCTGCCCGTGATGGAAGGCAAGGCCGCCCTGCTGCAGCAGTTCATGGACATCTCGGCGTGGCCGATTGTGCTGAACCTGCGCGAGCCCCGCGCCATGGTGGATGCAGTCAAGGCCTTCGCGCACGGCTTTGGCGCCATCCAGTTGGAAGACATCGAATCGCCGGCCTGCTTCGACGTGGAAGCGATGCTGATAGAAGAACTCGACATGCCCGTGCTGCACGACGACCAGCACGGCACGGGCGTGGCTGCCCTGGCCGCCATCGGCAACGCCACGGCGCGCGCCGGCATGAAGCTGGAAGAAGTGCAAATCGGGGTGCTGGGTCTGGGCGCCGCCGGCACGGCCATCGCCAAGATGCTGCAGCAGGCCACCAAGCACCCGGTGATGGGCTACGACCCGAACCCGGACGCGATTTTGCGGCTGACGCAGAGTGGCGGGCAGGCGGCTGCAAGCCAGGACGAACTGATGGCGCAGTGCGATTTGATTGTCGCCGTCTCCGGCAGGCAGGGCCTTATCAAACCCGAGAGCGTGCGCAAGGGTCAGGGCATCCTGGCCCTCACCAACCCCAACCCGGAAATCTCGCCCAGCGATGCGCTGCAGGCCGGGGCCGCATTCGCCGCCGACGGACGCAGCGTCAACAACCTGCTGGGCTTTCCAGGCATCCTGCGCGCCGCGCTGGACACCCGGGCGCGCTGCATCAACGGCGCCATGTACCTGGCCGCCGCGCGCGCCATTGCCGAACACGCGGGCAGCCACGAACTGGTGCCGAACCCGCTGAGGCGCGACGTGCACCGGGCCGTGGCAAGAGCCGTGGCGCAGGCCGCGCAGCAAAGCGGCGTGGCGCGGCAACTGGCGCCCTCGGATTACATGCGGGTGAGCGAGCCTTACTCCAGCTTGAACGGTGCGGGTTGATCCGGGTTGGTACGGCGGCGGAAAAAGCCGGGCGAGATCGCGTGCCGCGTCGCGGGCGCGGGTCGAGCCCAGCGCCGGGCGAAACCGACCATCATCAAAATTTCAAAAACTGACAAACTGAGGTTTAATCCAGGCGCGAGCCGCTCGGGCTTCCGCAAAGCGCATTGGCTTGGCGCTGTGCGAGGCCGGACAATGCCGGGGCGCGGGTGAAACCGGAGGCGGGCGGACTTTTAAACATTCCGGTGATGGCTTGAACAGCGTCCACCGACGATATTTTCCAATCCGGCCTTCAACAAAATTTCAAAAAACTGACAAAGCAATGTTTTATCCGGGCGCGAATCACGGCGACCGGCTTGTTAACGCTTCATACACGCGTGCACCGCAGCAACGACCGGCTTGTTAACGCCTCAACCTGGCGCACACCGCGACGACCGACCGTCAACTTTTCAACGCTTCATCCAGGCGCGCACTGCGGCCGCCAGTTTTTCCGGCACGAAGCCGAAGTGCTCCGCCAGCGCCTGCCAGGGCGCCGACGCGCCGAAGCCCTGGCGCCCGTATAAAAGCCCATCGCGGCCGGCCAAGCCGCGCAGGCTTTGGCACACCCCCGCCTCCACGGCAGCCACCGGCAAGCCCCGGGGCAGCAGGCTCTCGATGTAAGCCTCGCCCTCGGCATAGAGGCGCTCCAGGCTGGGCAGGGAAACAACGCGCGCCTGCAAACCTTCCTTTCGCAGCAGGGCCGCCGCATCTGCAGCCAGCGCGACTTCCGAACCGGATGCAACCAGCGCCAGATCCGGCGCGCCCTCGGTGTCGCACAGCAGGTAGCCGCCCTTCCAGACATCCTCGGGCGTAAAGTTCGCAGGGCGCGTCAGCGCGGGCGTGCCCTGGCGGGTCAGGCACAAAGCCACCGGCCCCTCCGCCGCGCGCGCCGCAAAGGCCCAGGCCATGGCAACCTCCACCCCGTCCGCGGGCCGAAAGACAGTCAGGCCGGGGATCGCGCGCAGCGCATCCACGTGTTCCACCGGCTGGTGCGTGGGGCCGTCCTCGCCCACGAAAATGGAATCGTGCGTGAACACGAAAACGCTGCGCAGTTTCATGAGCGCGGCCAGGCGCAGCGACGGGCGCATGTAATCGCTGAACACCAGGAAGGTTCCCGCGAAGGGGCGCAGCACGCCGTCCAGCGCGATGCCGTTGGCAATGGCGCCCATCGCGTGCTCGCGCACGCCGAAGTGGATGTTGGCGCCGGCGAAGGGCTGCGCGCCCCGGCCGATTTCGCCGCCCTCCTTGATGGTGGTGTTGTTGGAGCCCGCGAGATCGGCCGAGCCGCCTATCCACAGGCCGGGCGTCGCGCGCGCGAGGCGCTGGACAATTTCGCCCGAATGCTTGCGCGTTGCATCGGCGCGGCCCGCCATGCCTTCCAGCAACTGCTCGGTGAGGTCGGGCGGGAATTCACGCTTGCATACGCGCTCCCAGGCCGCCGCCGCCGCCGGCTGCGCCTTGCGCCAGGCCGAAAGGCCCGCATCGCGCTCTGCCCGCTCCGCGCGCTTGGCTGCCGTGCGCTCGGCCAGGTAGGCGCGCACCTCGGCGGGAACGTGAAAGTACTCGCCCTCGGGGATGCCCAGTGCGCTCCGGGTGCGCTCCGCCTCTTCCTCGCCGAAAGGCCCGCCGTGCGCCTTGGACTGGCCGGCCCAGCCGCTGCCCTTGCCAATGGTGGTGCGCAGAATCAGCAGCGAGGGTTTTGATGTTTCCGCGCGCGCCGCGTGCAGCGCCGCGTCCAGTGCATCCACATCTTCGCCGTCCATGCGCTGCACGTGCCAGCCCTGCGCCGTGAAACGCGCCTCCACGTCTTCGCTGAACGAGAGCTCGGTGGAGCCGTCGATGGTGACGCGGTTGTCGTCGTATAGAACGATCAGATTGCCGAGGCCGAGATGTCCGGCCAGCGAGCAGGCCTCGTAGCTCACGCCCTCCATCAGGTCGCCGTCGCCAGCCACCGCGTAGATGAAGTGCTCGCCGGGGCTGCCGGTGGGGGGGATTGCATTGGCAGGTTTTTCGGGGGCGGCTTTTTCGACCGGGGCGCCTTTATCGTCGGAGGCGGCGGATTTGGCCGAGGCGGTTTTATCGTCGGAGACGGCGCCGCCCGCGTTGGCCGCATCAGCCGAATCGACAGGCGCGCCCGCAAAACGCGCCTTCGTCGCAAGGCCGGCCAGCGCCATGCCCACTGCATTGCCGACGCCCTGGCCGAGCGGGCCGGTTGTCACCTCCACGCCCGCCGTCTCGCCGAACTCGGGATGCCCGGGCGTGCGCGAGCCGAGCTGACGGAAGCGCCGGATCTCGTCCAGGGTCAGGCCCGCCTCGAACAGGTGCAGGAGGGCGTAGAGCAGCATCGACGCGTGCCCCGCAGACAGCACGAAGCGGTCGCGCAGCGGCCAGGCCGGGTCGTCCGGGTCGAAGCGCAGGTGCGCGTCCCACAACTGGAACACGGGACGCGCCAGGCCCATCGGCGCGCCCAGGTGCCCGATGCCGGCCGCCTCCACCGCATCGACAGTCAGGCCGCGGATGGTGTTCTCGATGGACTCGCGAAGCGCGGGGGAAAGCTTCGTGGACATCAAAGGGCCTCCGCTCGCTCGGCGCCGCGCCCCGGCTTGATCAGCCCGGTGGTGGCGGCCTGGTTTGGTGGATGTGGGTTTGGAATCGGGTCGGGGTTGGTGGGGTGAGGGG
>CAZJXU010000079.1:0-6695 GCA_964550095.1 uncultured Spirochaetales bacterium
GAAGCCCACCCGAAAGAAGGGCGGTCAAGCGAAGCGCACCCGCAAGAAGACCACCCGGAAGAAAGGTGCCCGGAAGAAGGGCAGCGCCCGCAAGAAGCCCACCCGAAAAAAGCTCACCCGGAAGAAGAGCGGGGGAGCGAAACGCACCCGCAAGAAGCCCACCCGGAAGAAGATCACCCGGAAGAAAGGCGCCCGGAAGAAGAGCGGGAGAGCGAAGCCCACCCGGAAAAAGACCACCCGGAAGAAGCGCAGCCCGCGGCGGTGAGATGGGCCGGGTTCCCGGGGTTTTCGCCTCCGGGCGCGCCCCAAACCGGCTGCCGCCCCGGGCGGCCCGCCGTATCGGCAACGGGCCGCTCGGCCGGTTCGTGCGAGCCTGGAGGCTGCGTTTCGGCGCCCAGGCCCCAGGCCTCGTCCATTGATGAATCAGTCCCGACCGCCGGAATTCTGGTAGAATGGCGAGGCGACACGGACCCCGCAGCGGGCGTCCACATTTTAGGACGACACAAGGACTTGACCCATGGCCAACAAAAAACTGCCGATCGGCATCCAGACCTTCAGCAAAATACGCAAGGGTGGTGAAGACGACTACTACTACGTGGACAAGACTCCCTTTATTGCGCGGCTGGTTGACGAAGGCGCGGTCCACCACTTCCTCTCTCGTCCGCGGCGCTTCGGAAAGAGCATGCTCGTCGATACCCTGAAGAACCTGTTCGGGGGCAAAGAGGAACTGTTCCGAGGGCTTTACATCCACGACAAGTGGGACTGGACGAAAGAGTACCCGGTGGTGCGTTTGGATTTCAGCGGATGGGTGGGGAAAACCCCCGACGATCTGAACGAAGACGTGATGACGCAGCTTGGAGTGGTGGAAAAAAAGGAAGGCGTTTCGACCACGGCCAAAACTGCGGGGCCGCGGTTCTTCGAACTGGTCAGGGCGCTGCATGAAAAAAAGAAGCAACGCGTCGTCATCCTGGTGGACGAGTATGACAAGCCGATCACCGACACGCTCGAGACGGAGAGGGTCGCACGGGCCATCCGCAAATACCTTCGCGGGCTTTACGGAAACCTCAAGCGCTGCGAAGAGGACATTCAGTTCAGCTTCCTGACCGGCGTGAGCAAGTTCTCCCGCACGAGCCTGTTCCCGGGGCTCAACAACCTGCGCGACATCACGCTGAAGCCGGAGTTTTCCTCGATTTGCGGCTACACGGAAAACGACCTGGACGCCGTGTTCGCGCAGCAACTCGAGGCATTCGACCGGGAGAAGATCAGGAACTGGTACAACGGCTACAACTGGTGCGGTGATGAAAATGTGTACAACCCCTACAGCATCCTTCTCCTGCTCGACAATCACGATTTTCAGTCATGGTGGTTCCGGACCGGTACGCCGAGTTTTCTGATCAAAACCCTGGGGCGGCACAAGAAGAGCTTCGTGGAACTCGACGGTGTCGTCGTCGGAGAGGACATCATGTCCAGTTTCGACGTGGGGAATATCGACCCCGCGGCGCTGCTGTTCCAGAGCGGCTACCTGACGATCGCGGAAAAGACATCGACCCCGAGGGGCCCCTCCTACAAGCTGGAGTGCCCGAACCGCGAGGTGCGCATGAGTCTGCACGGCGCCCTGTTGAAGAACCTGGCGCCCGTCTCCAACAAGGATCATGATAAACGCCTTTTCGACATCGGAGATTGCATCGAGTCCGCGGATTTCGACGGGCTTGCGGCCACTCTCCAGTCGCTGCTCAGCACGATCCCCTACCACTGGTACATCCCGGGCGGCATCGGGAAGTACGAAGGCCACTTTGCGATCACGGTCTGCGCGGCCATCTACGGCTCGGGGCTGGAAGTGCGGCCCGAGGAGCCTGCCGGCGGAGGCAGGGTGGACATGGCGGTGGTCGTCGCAGGCCACGTCGTGCTGTTCGAGTTCAAGGTACTGAGGCGCCGGAACAAGAGGGGCGATGCGATGCGGCAGCTTCGCAAGAAGAACTACGCGGAGCGGTACCGCGTCTTCGGCAAGCCCATCTACCTGGTGGGGATGGAATTCAGCCCCGCCATGTCAAGGGTCGGATCCAGTCGTCTTTACATGGATGTCGAGTTGGCTTGAGCGCGACATTGAAGGCGACCGGTCGTATCGGCAACGGACCGCTCGCCGGCCTTCGTGACGATTCCGCCTTCGCCGGGCGGTAGAGTTGGAAGCAAGAAGGCGCAAGATCGCGAACTTCGCTTTCGAAGAGGCCTGACCCGGCGCCGGCGGTGTAAACCCGCGTTTCGGCAGGCGGCGGTCGTGGCGCGGGCCAAGGGGTCTCGCCCGGAGAAAATCGCGAGCCCACCCGGCGCCTTGCCCCCGTGCCCGAATGTATACAAAACCCCGGCCCGGCGTCTTCCTCTTTCGGCGGTCGGCGGCGCCCGCCAGATACGCGCCGCCCCGTCCATTGGCGAACCAGCCCCCGGGCCGGCCCTGCGCGCGCCTTCCGTAGGCAGATCAGGCGGGCCGGCCTGCGCCGATGCTGCCGGCCTCGTACTTCTCTATGCTGGCCGGGCTGCCGAACTTTTTCGCCTCCGGGCGGCCCACCGCCGGCCAGGGGTTGCTATGGTATGGGCCAGGCTTGCGAGGCGCCTGTCCGGCCCCGGCGCCGAGGCGGGGCTGTGGATTTCTTCCCAGGAAAACAGAGGCTATGTCGTCAGTTCCCCCTGTTACGAAACAACGCGCGCATGGTTCGAGCGGCCCGTCCGCCCGCCGTACCGGAGTCGATGCCGCCGCTGGCCGCCGCGCCGGGCGGCATAGCGTTGGTGTTGCCGATCGCCGCGCCGGGCGACCGCGCAGTCGCGATGCTGCAGGCCGCAGCACTCGCGAGTCGCTCGGTCGTCTCGTCGCATTCGTGGCGACCGCGTTCGACCAGCTTCTCGCGGCTGCCGATATGGCGGCGCGGCGCGTCCCGGGTCTGACGGATACGGTCGCCCCAAGCGGCGACCACGTCTTATTTAAGAGCCCCCGAAAACGCGCGCCCCTGGCGGGCCCGCGTTTCAGCGCCCGGTCACGAACGCTCAACCCGCCGTACCGACCACTGATTTTCGGAAGCGCATCCGCATGATTCCCCCGTCACTTCACACCCTGCTGCGCCGAGCCGCCGCGCTTGTTCGAAGCGCCGCGCCTGCATCCGCCCGCACCGCCGCGCCTGCATTCATCCGTGCCGCCGCGCATTCCCGCACCGCAACACCGGCCCGCACATCCGCGCCTTTCCGACCTGTGCCGACGGTCCGACCCACCGCACCCGCACTCACCCCCGCCGCCGCGCCCATCCGCATCCTCCTGCTCGCCGCGCTCGCCTTCGCCGCCGCCGCCCTCACAGGTCTGCCGCCCGCCGCGGCAAACGCGCAGGAGAGCCGGTGGCTCATGTACAACCTCCAGTCAAATTCGGCTTCAAGCCATCCGACCGTCTTCCGTGTCGGCGATACCGACTACTTCCAGTCTTTCACGACGGGGCCGTCGGCGGGGGGCTATCTCATCGAGTATGTCGATATGCCGCACCGCAGCACCTCCAACGTCGTGCCGGAAGACGCCGAAGTGACCATCCGGAGCGCCGCCTCGAACAACCGTCCCGGCGCCGTCCTGCACAGGGGGAGCAGCCGGGAGAGAGTCGACGCCACCGGGTTTTGGTATCACCGCACCCGGTTCCCGGAGAACACCATTCTCCAGCCGAACACCACGTACTTTCTCGAGTATGAGCGCCTCTCAACAAGGGCCGTACTTCACAGCCTTTTTTGGCACCCCGGAAACAGCCACGCCAACACGGCCCCGGGCTGGAGTACCAGAACCGTCATCTACCACTGGATGCGCATAAATTGGGTAGAAGGTGTGGATAGCATCGGCTCCTACCTGCAGTTCAGGATGCATGGCGCCATCCTGTACAACGTATCGAGCGAAGACGCAACGGTGTACGAAGGCGATGCGCTGGTCTTTCCGGTGCGGCTGGCCCCCGCGCTGGACGTTCCGGTCACCGTGGACTACGCGCTCACCGGCACGGCCGCGGCCGGCACGGACTACACCGGCGAAACCAGCGGCACGCTCACCTTCAACCCGGGCGTAACGGAGCAGGAAGTTCGCCTCCCCACCACGCCGGACACCGCCACCGAGGATGACGAGACGGTCGTGCTCACGCTTTCAAACGTCTCCCCTTCGTCAGTGCGGCTCCCCGCATCGACGCCGCACGCAACCGGCACAATCCAGAACAACACCATGCCTCTCCTGTCGCTCGCCCTGCAAGGCGCCGGGGCAAACGAGGGCGGCGAGGTCGTGCTCACCGTCACGCGGCGCGCGGTCGATATATCCGGGTCCCAGGCTTTTCGCTGGGACCGGACCGGCCCCGGGGTTGACGAAAATGGCAGGCGCGCGTCTTTCGCCGCCGGCAGCGCCACGCACGATCTCCGCCTCCCGCACGCCGAGGACGCCAATGCGGACGATGAAAGCTACACCGTCAGCATCAGGCAGCAGGCCGGTGTAAACTACCGGGTGTCCGCAACGGCGGGCACGGTCACCTACACCGTGTACGACAACGACCGCACCGTTTCGGCCTCGGCGCCCAGGGCGGAGGAGGGTGCGCCGCTCGTCTTTTCGGTGAACCTGAACGGCGCCAGCAGCCGCGACATCACCATGGACTACACCCTCGGCGGCACTGCCATGCGCGGCGACGGTACCGCGGCGCCCGGCGATGACTACACCGCCGCGGCCGCCACCGGAACGCTGACCATCCCGGCCGGCAATACTTCAGCGGAGCTCCGCCTGCCGACCCTGGACGACGATGCATCCGAGGCGGACGAAACCGTCGTGGTGACGCTCTCCAACCTGCCGCCCGCCGGCGCCGCCAGCCTGGGAACAGGCGGCACGCTCGAGGTCGCCGGCGCCATCGTCAACAACGACCTGCCGACCGTCTCGGTGTCCGCCGACGCCCCCGAAGCGGCGGAAGGCGAAACCGCGCCCCTCACATTCACGCGCATCACGGAAGACCCTGCCGCGCCGCCCCTGAACGTGTTCTACCAGCTAAGCGAAGGGGGCGCGTCTTCCTCCATCCTGTCCGCGCGCTTTGCGCTGGGCGAAAACACGGCAGACGCCATGCCGCCCGTCCCCGAAGACGACGACCAGACGCACGATGCCACCCAGGTCGTCATCCTGGATGCCCCGACTTACCGGATATCGAGCACGGCGGGCAGCGCCGAATTCATCGCCCGCGACAACGACCTGCCCGTGGTGACCGTGGCGCCTGCGATGGGCGGCGCCTCCGTAACGGAAGGCGGCAACGCAGTGTTCACCCTCACGCGCACCGGAAACACCGATCAGGCGCTCACGGTGCGGCTGCGCGTGGACGACCCGGACTCGGCGCTCCCCGCAGCCCCGCCCGCCACGGCGCCGCCTACCACCGCCACCTTCGAAGCCGGCAGCGCCACGACACCTGTGACCCTCGCCACGCACGACAACGACTTGGACGCCCCCGCCGCTACCGTCACGCTGGCCGTGCTGCGCGACCCCATGAACGACATCTACAACCCCGGCGCGCCCTCCGAAGCCGAAGTCACCGTGCAGGACAACGACCTGCCGCTGGTTACCGTCGCCCCGGCCACGGACGGCGAGCGCATCACGGAAGGCGAATCTGCGGTGTTCGCCTTCACCCGTGTCGGCGTTCTGGACGAAGCGCTGGAAGTCTCCGTAACCGTGGACGACCCGGACATGGCGCTGGCCACCCCGCCCGCGCAGCCGGTAACAGTCAGCTTCGATGCGGGTTCCGACACCGCCAGCCTCCGCCTCGACACCGGCGCCGCCGACGACACCGCCGCCACTGCCGCCTCCCTCCTGACCGTCACCCTGGCGCCGCCGCAGGCCGGCGCCCTTTGGCGCACCGCAGCAGACGCGGCATCGGGCGCCGCCGCCCAGGTAACAGTCGTCGACGACGACCTGACCGAGGTGTCGGTTCTGGCCGCCGGAACCGGCATCATCACGGAAGGCATGGACGCGGAGTTCACGGTAAGGCGCCTGGGCGGAGACACTTCGAACCCGCTCATCCTCGGCATCACGGTGAGCGACCCGACCGGCGTGCTGGCGGAATCGGCCGTCGTCCCGGTCTCCGTCACCTTCGCGGCGAACGACACCTCCGAGACCCTCACCCTCGCAACGAATAACGACGATCTGGACGAACCCGACGGCGTCATCACGGTCACCCCGGCGCCACCGGGAGAAAGCGACCTCTACACGCTCGCCGCCTCGCCCAGTGCCCAGGTCTCGGTGGACGACGACGACCTGCCCGAAGTGCGCATCCAGGGCGTCACCGTGGCCGGCGTCGGCCCGCAGGTCACGACAGTCCCGGAAGGCGACTTCTTCCGGCTCACCCTTGAGCGTGTTGGCGATCTCACCGGGCCGCTCGACGCCTACGTCGTGCTAAGCGACCCGGACGGCACGGGCGTCGCCGATACGCCCCTCCACGGCAGCCAGGGCTTAAACTTCTACTTCGAGCCCGGCCTCGCTACTGCATTCTGGTCGCTTTCGCCAGAGGACGACGCCGTGGACGAGCCGAACGCCGCCTTCACCGCCGCCATCACCGCAGAGCCCGAGAGCTTCCGGCTGGGCGACCCCGCCACGCTGGAGGTCACGGTCGAAGACGACGACCTGCCGGAAGTCACCATCGCTGCGGACGCGGGCCAGGTGGCGGAAGGCG
>CAZJXU010000080.1:0-4528 GCA_964550095.1 uncultured Spirochaetales bacterium
GTGGGTGGGGAAGGGCTGGGTGGGCGAAAGGGTTTCGCCCTTTGCTGCGCCCCCCGGCACCGGTCGTTCTTCGACCGGGTACAGCGGCGCCCCGCTCAGGCGGTCCAGCAAAAACAGGTGGCCCATCTTGGTGGGCTGCGCCAGGGCCGGGCGTCCGCCGCCTACGCCATCCAGTTGAAACAGGGTCGGCTGGGCCGGCGTGTCGTAGTCCCAGACATCGTGGTGGACGAACTGGTAGTGCCACACCAGCGCGCCGCTGCGCACGTCGAGCGCGACGGTGGAACTGCCGTAGGTGTCGAGCCCCTCCCGGCCTGCAGCCCAGCTGTCCGGCGACGCGTTGCCGGTGGGCACGAAGACCAGGCCGTGCTCCGGGTCCGCCGACATGGGCGCCCAGACATTGGGCGTCCCCCGGTGATACAGCTCAAAGGGCGCCCGCTCGCGCGCAAAATCTTCGGGGACGGGGTCCCAGCCCCAGAGCAGTTTCCCGCTGCGCACGTCGAAGGCCCGCACCACGCCCGAGGGCGCGTCGGTGCGCAGCTGATCCGCCACCAAAGCGCCCAGCACGGCGATGTCCCCCACGATCATCGGCGGCGAGGTGGGGTAGTACTCCCATTCCGGAACATCGCCGATCCCTTCGCGCAAGGAGACGCGCCCGTTTTCGCCAAAGCCCTCGCAGGGCGCGCCGCTTTTTGCATCCAGGGCCAGCAGCTCCGAATCCCGGGTGCCGTAGAGAATGCGCTGCCTGCAGGCTTCGCCCGGCCGCTCGTCGTCTTCTCCGTCTTCTTGCCCGTCTTCCTGCCAGTATGCAACGCCGCGACAGGTCAGCGGGTAGGGCCCGCCGGAGCTTTTGTTCTTGAGCACCGGGTCGAAAACCCAGCGCTCTTCGCCGCTCTCGGCGTCCAGCGCGAAGACGCGCATGTAGGCGGTGCAGTAGTAGAGCGTGTCTTCCACCACCAGCGGCGTTGCCTGCAGCGTGGTGGGCACGGCCCCGGGCTCATCGAAGGCGGCGTCGCCGCTGTGGTGCGACCAGGCAAGCTCCAGCCGCTCGACATTGCCCCGGTGAATTTCGCGCAGCGGGGAGTAGTGGCTGCCGCCCTTGTCGCCTGCATATTCGCGCCAGTCTCTCGGCGCGCCGTCGTCCGCCGCGGCCTGCGCCGCCGGCGCCCGCTGCGCATCGGCGCCGGGCATTGCTGCGCGGCGCTCTTTCCACGCAGCATCAAAGATGAAGAAGAGCAGCACCAGCAGCACAGGCGCGCTGAACAGGATAAAGCGGCGCATACTCATCCCCGTACCTTTAAATGGGCGGCGCCGGAGCGGCGCGTGCGTCCTTGCCGGCGCCCAGGCCGGCGCCCGGGCCCGCGGCGCCCAGGTCGGCAACGCCCCGTCCGCAGCGGCGCGCAGCGCGTTCGCGCCATCGGGCGAGCCGGCAGCCCCATCAGCGGGCCTGCTGCGCCGCGGCGGCCAGCGCTTCCAGGGTCAGCACGCGGGTCGCCACGGGCGGAAAACTTCGCGCGCCCACGTAGCGCAGCAGCATGGCGCCGCAGTCGTGGCCGCAGGTCTCCAGATAGTTGGGGAAGGCCGGGCCCGGGTCCCGGTGGGCGAGCACGATGCGCACGCTCGCATCCGCTTCGTAATGCGCGGTGAATTTATTCACGTGGATGCGGTGGTAGCGGTAGTCGAGGCTCTCCATCCAGTAGTTGGAGACCTGGAAGTTCCAGGTGCTGCACTCCGGCGGCGTGAACTCGATGAGCAGCGCTTCTCCTTCGGCGAGGCGCCAGCGGCTGTTGTGGTAATGGATGTTGGCGTCGCCGCCCGCGCGCAGGCACATCTCCTGGTCGTTCGGCGGCAGCGCATTTTCGTGCTCGGCGAAGCGCTGCATCCAATCGACAAACAGGCTCGCCGTGCCGCCGACGAAGGCTGCCGTGTCGGCCAGCGCCTTGGCCATGAACGCCGCGTCCAATTGGTCGTCCCGGTCCGGGTTCAGGCATTCGATGCGGTAGTGCGCAGGCGTCTCCCGCTTGCGGTCGCCAAAGGTCTGTCGCACCACCAGGCTGGTGGTGTGCGCCTGCATCGGCAGCCAGTTGCCGGGCTGCTCCTTCGTGGAGGCGATGATTTCGAAGTCGCCCGCTGCGTCGCAGGCAATCTCGTCCAGGTCGAGTTGCCCCGTGGGCGTCATGACGCCGCCCTGCTCGTAGCCGCCCCCCTTGGCGCCGAAGCTCAGGTAGGGGACGCTGCCGCGGTTGCCCCGGATGCGATATTCGTAAGCGCCGCTGATGTTGGCGTTGTGGTAGATGTTGTCGGGGTTGTCGTTGCCGATTTTGATGGTTTCGTTGGCCAGTTGAAAAAAGCGCGGGTAGCAGGGGTTGCCCGCTTCCACGCGGCTCTCGAGGCCGGCGCGCAGCAGGCGCGACAGGTAGCGCCAGCCTTCGGCGCGATGCAGAGGCGCGCCGGGCGTGTCTTCGCGCAGGATCACCTCGCCCGCCGCTTCCAGCGCGCGACAGAAATCGCGCCAGGCCTCGCCGCTTTGCACGCGCCCTTCCGCGTCGCCCTGCTTCATGCCGTCTTCCCGCGTTTTCCGGCGCTGGTCCGCTGCCCACTGCGCAAGGGCTCGGCCCCGCCGGAGGGCCTGGCCACCGGGCTCGGGTTCGCGCGCCGGCGCGCCCGGGGCCATCACGGCGCCCCCGCGGGCGTTGCTACTCGTCCAGCGGACGCAGCTCGACGCGCCGGTTTTGCGCGCGCCCCTCGTCGCTTTCGTTGTCCGCAACCGGCATGGATTTGCCGAAGCCCTTGATCGTAAGGCGGTCTTCATCCACGCCGTAGCGCACCAGGTACTCCCGGACCGCGTTGGCGCGGCGCACGGACAGGGCCTGGTTGTACGCTTCGCTGCCGATGTAATCCGTGTGCCCCTCGACGCTCACGTCAATGTTCGGGCATTCATTCAACTGATCGGCGGACTCCCGGATGCGCCGGGCGTTGGCTGCGTCGATGTCCGCCCGGTTGAAGGCGAAGTTTGCGCTGGTGATGCTCACGATGTTCGCGCAGGGATTGGTGAGCAGGGTCTCGTCTTCCTCGAACATGACCTGCGCGACAAAGGCGGCGATCTGGTCCGGGCTGCGCAGTTCGGATGCATGCAGGCTGCTGCTGCATTCCTCCCGGCCCAGCGCTGCATAACCCGCCAGGTTGTCCCCGCCCGCACCGTCTTCGCCGAGCTGAACGGTGTGAATGCAAAGATCCGGGTGGCTTTCCGCCAGCCGCTGCGCCGCCTGCTGCGTGCGCCTCGGGTAATCGGATACGCCGTCCGATATCAGCACCACGGCGGTGCGCGCCGTCTTGCCGGAAACGGCGCTGGTGATCTCATCGAAAATGTGGCGCAGGGGGGTGGGCCCGCCGCGCTCCAGGCCTGCGCCCATCGTGCGGATTTCGGCGGCGGCGGTTTGGAGCGCCGCCCGGTCGAAATCGGCGAGCGCCGCGCCCGTGCGCATGCTGCCGCCGAACACCAGCAGGCCGACCTCGTAGTGCTCCGCGTCCAGGGCCCGCACGTTGCGCCTCGGCAGCGCCGCGGCCAGCGCCTGGGTGAGGGCCTTGCCTTCGGGGAAGGTGGCCTCGTAGTAGCCGGAGCCGGACACGTCGGTCACCAGCACCAGGTGCTCGGTGACGCGGTGCTCGATGCTTCCGGGCCGGGTGGGGTTCACGGGGCTCGGGCGCTCGGTCGGCAGGGGAGGGGCGGCGCACCCCGGGATGAAACCGGCCAGTAGCAGCAGCAATGCGAGTCGGCGCATGAATATGTCCCTCCCCAAACCTGCGGCCGGCCCATGGCCCATCTTATCAGACGGGAAGGCCCGTTTTCCCCTCAGGGCGCAGGTTTCCGACGGCCCATATTACTACACGAAAACGGGGCGCTGCGCCAACGCGCCCGGGCCTTTTCGGGGCGGTATGCGCGATTTCGGCCCCTTCAGGGCGCCTCCGGGCGGCCCCCGGCCCCGGGCGCTTCGGGCGGGCCGCCCGCCGCATCGCCCCGCCGGTCGAGCCCATCGCCCGCCGCCTCGCCGGTCGGCCCGGGCGCGTCCGCCTCCACGGCGCTCGCCAGGTAGGCGTGGATGGCGGGCAGCTCGGGCTGGACGTGGGGCAGGGCGACCATGATCTGTGTCGGCTGCTTCGGCGTGTAGCCGGCGGGATACGCGCCCCGCAGCACCTTGGCCTCCAGCAGTTCCAGCGAGGCGCCCGCCAGCGCCGGACCCAGCACGCCCTTTTGCCCGGGGTCGCGTGCGTGGCAGGCGGTGCAGGCGGTTTCGTAGGCCACGCGGCCTTGCCTCACCATCCTGCTCTCCCTATCGCCGCCTTCCTGGCAGGCCCCGGCAAAGACCGGCAGCAAGGCCGTTACGGCGATGATGCGCGGCAGCAGTGCGCCGACACGCGCCCGGCGAGATGCGAGGCGTTTTTGCAAGTCTGCGTCTCCTGTGCGCGACCGGTCGCATCGCCTTCCGGCGGCCGACCGTGGCGCTTGGCGCGGGGCTGAAAATCTCCGGTC
>CAZJXU010000081.1:0-3504 GCA_964550095.1 uncultured Spirochaetales bacterium
CGCGCGTTTGCCCGTCCGGTCGTCGTCGCCCGCCGCCCGCGTCGCCGCGCCCCGGACTTGCCAACTTCCAACGGGCGTGGTCGGCGTTCGCCGCCGCCCGCGTTCGCCGCGCCGAAGGCTGCGGGGGACGCTGGGCTCACGGACTTCAGCCTTGTTGCCGGATCGTGGCAGCCGTGTGGTATTCTCTGGTGATTACGTGGTCGTCACGGACGTCCGCCCCAAGCGGCGGGCGCCCCCGTCTTTTGGCAAGTCACATGATCGAGAGCAACGCGGAACAGGCGCAGTACTGGAACGAGCAGGCCGGCCCGAGCTGGGTGCGCAGCCAGGAACAGCTCGATGCGCAGGTGCGTCCTTACGGCCTGGCCGCCATGCAGGCGCTCGCGCCGCAGCCGGGCGAAACATTGCTCGATGTCGGCGCCGGCTGCGGCGAAACCAGCCTGCAACTGGCCGACGCGGTCGGCGCGGAAGGGCGCGTACTCGGCGTCGACATTTCGGCGCCGATGCTGGAGCGCGCCCGGCAGCGCGCACAGGGGCGCGCGAATATCGACTTCCTGCGGGCAGACGCCCAGTGTCATCCCTTCGAAGCCGGCTTCGCCACCGGCGTGTTTTCGCGCTTCGGGGTGATGTTCTTTGCCGACCCGGCCGCTGCCTTCGCCAACCTGGGCCGCGCGCTCGCCCCCGGTGGCCGCATCGCCTTTGTCTGCTGGCAGGAGCGCGCGCGCAACGACTGGATGACCGTGCCGCTGGCCGCGCTCGCAAGCGAAGTGCCGCTGCCGCCCCCGCCCGCGCCGGATGCTCCCGGCCCCTTTTCGCTGGGCGCCGCATCGCGCCTGCGCGCCGTATTGAAAGACGCGGACTTTGTCGATGTCGAACTGACCGAACTGCTGCGCAACTGGGGCGGCCCCCTGGAAGATTCCGTCGCATTCTATATGCAGGTGGGGCCGGTGGCTTCAGCGCTGCGCGCGGCGGAAGTCGATGAGGCAGGGCTGGCGCGCATCCGCGAGCTGCTGATGCGCACGCTGGCGCCCTTCTGCGACGAAGCGGGAAACCTGGCGCTGCCCTCTGCTGCCTGGGTGGTGACGGCGCGGACCACATGATGAAATTTCCCGCCGCGTGCTTCGCAGCGCTCGCGCTCATTGGCGCGTGCGTCATCGCGCCCGGGCGCAGCGCCGAAGCGCAGGACTTCTGCGACGGCGCCGTGCCGCTCGCGCATTCACGCGGCGAAGGCTGCTGGACCACGGACCCGGAACATCTCGAAGCCTTCGAAATCCCGGACTTCGCCCCCAGGCTCGACTACGCGCACGGCAACGGGATCCGGATCCGCATCTGGAGCGCGCGCTGGGTGCGCAGCGAGGAAAACCCCGATGCCTGCTGCGACCGCGAGTCCCTGATGCTGGGCGAGTTCCATTCCGACCACCACCCGGATGCGCGGACCGGTGAGCGCATCTTCGCGGCGCGCGGCTACCGCTTCGACGTGAACGGCGCGCCCGGCTCTCGCGAGCAGCGCTGGGGCGGCTCGGCAGTCGGGAGGATCGGGCACTGGTCGGGGGTCATGGGCTGCGAAATCGTTCTCTTCGACTTCGGGAGCAACGGCTCCTTCATCGACGCAGGACGCGAATCGACGAGCCATCAAGGGTTGTGCGAGAAGTGAACTGAACCTGCCCCCTGCTCCATCTTTAGGCGGCGGTGTGCAGTTGTTGGTCCGGGCGCCGCGCCCGAACAGGGCGGCGCCGTGCCGGTTTCGGCACAGCCCCGCGCCCAAACACGCACAGGGCGCGCCGCAGCGCCGCAGGCGGCCTTTCCCCGCAGCGCGCAAAACATGGCACGCGAGTTGCTTAACCCCCAGGCGAGGCAGCGCTTTCCCGCCGCCCTGTGCACGGGGGTGTGCCTGGCGGCGCCCGCTTTCAGCGTTGAAACCGCCGGAACCGCCGGCGCCAACGAAACCGCCGACCAACGAAACAACAACGATTGATGGGAGGAACAGCCATGCGACATTTCCTGAAACGCGCCCCCGCCGCCGCCCTGTTCTTTGTACTGCTGCTGGGCGCCGTGCTGATTCCCGGCGCCGCCCTGGCCGAAACGGCCTCCGGCAGCGGCGTGTTCTTCGCCAACAACGTGTGGATGATGCTGTGCGCGGGCCTGGTCTTCATCATGCATCTCGGCTTCGCCACGCTGGAATCGGGCATGACCCGCTCGAAGAACACGGTGAACATCCTGTTCAAGAACACCTTCATCATCTCGATCGGCGTGCTCACCTACGCGCTGCTCGGTTTCAACCTGATGTACCCGGGCGAGTTCAACGGCTGGCTCGGTTTCGCCGGCGCCGGGCTCGAAGCCTTCGCCGCGGCAGACAACACGCCAGGTTACGCCGACGCCGGTTACACCTACTACACCGACTTCCTCTTTCAGGCGATGTTCGCGGCGACCGCGGCCACCATCGTCTCCGGCGCCGTGGCCGAACGCATCCGCCTTTCTTCCTTCATGATCTTCGCCACGCTCTTTGTCAGCCTGGTGTATCCGGTCGCGGGCTCCTGGAAGTGGGGCGGCGGCTTTCTCGACGCGCTCGGCTTTTACGACTTCGCCGGCTCCACTCTGGTGCACTCGGTGGGCGGCTGGGGCGCCCTGGTCGGCGCCCTGTTGCTGGGGCCCCGCCTCGGCAAGTACAGCAAGCGCGGCATGACGCCCATGCCCGGCAGCAGCATGCCGCTGGCCGGTGTCGGCGTGTTCCTGCTGTGGCTGGGCTGGTTCGGCTTCAACGGCGGCTCTGTTCTGTCCGCAGACCCTGCGCTGACCTCCTACACCCTGGTGACCACCTGCATCGCCGCCTCCGCCGGCTGCATCGCCGCCATGGGAACATCCTGGGCGGTCGCCGGCAAACCCGACCTTTCGATGTCGCTGAACGGCATCCTGGCCGGCCTGGTCGGCATCACCGCCGGGGCCGACACCGTAACGCTGCAGGGCGCCGTGTTGATCGGCCTGGTCGCGGGCGTGCTGGTCGTGCTCTCCGTGATCTTCTTCGACAAGATCAAAATCGACGACCCGGTGGGCGCCATTTCGGTTCACCTGAGCTGTGGAATCTGGGGCACCCTGGCCGTCGGCATCTTCTCGATGAACCCGGAGCACGGCCTGCTGACGCAGCTCATCGGCGTGCTGTGCTACGGGCTGTTCACCGTCGCCGGTGCGCTGGCGATCTTCCTGCCCATCAAGTGGACCATCGGTCTGCGCGTTGACGAAGCCGAGGAACTGGAGGGGCTCGACCTGGCCGAGCACGGCTCGCACGCCTACGACTTCAGCAGCGTGTCCGGGGGCATCGAGGACGAGCCCTTCGCCGCCGCGCGTTCCTGATTTGCCAATTGACGTGGCCGCCCGCCGTCGCCCTGCGACGGCGGGCGGTCGTATCGGCCACGCAAGAACCAGAGAACCCCGCACGCCTGCCACGCTCCGACAGCCAGTCCAAATTCCGGGAGCCCAGCATCCGTACAGGCTGCTGCGGCGGGTGGGCGG
>CAZJXU010000082.1:0-6581 GCA_964550095.1 uncultured Spirochaetales bacterium
GGTAGGGGGCTGGAGGCAGGGCGGCCCCCCCCCGACCCTCGGTATGACGGTGGCCCCTCTCCCGAAACGGAAAGCTGAGCCTTGGGGATATGTGCGAATTGGTTGCAGGCGGATAAAATCGCATCCTCGCTATTGACGACTGCCTTGCCTTGCCTTATACTGCTTGGAAATGGCAGATCAGCGGCGCGGCGCTTTAGCGGCTTCCAAAGTGGATGTCTCTGCCAAGGTCCTCTTGCCTGCTCACAAAGGTCGACCAAGATGTCTGTGAAATCCGACTTCAAAAAGAACCTGAAGGCGTTTTCGAAAAGCCTTGTCGACCACGTCAGCACGGATGATGGGCAATGGGCCGTAAAGGGTTTTGTCGACGCGTTTCGCAACGTTTACACAATATCATTGGACACAAAGGTTGTTTCCAAAATTTTGGAGATACACCTTCTTCCGAAAATTCTGGAATTTTCAAACAATCTCGGATTGGCAGTAGTCCTGGCTGAACACCAAAATTACTACCCCGACATTTCGTTTATTTCCAAATCCGATTCCAATGTGAAGTTTGCAGTGGATTTCAAGACGACGTATCGTATTCCCGAAAAACGCTGGCTTTGCAACGGCTTCACGTTGGGGTCACATGGAAAATATTTCCGGGAACGAACAAGTACCAAAAACATACAGTTCCCGTACAACGATTACTCAGGTCATTTCTGCCTGGGTGTTATTTACGACAGGATGGATCAGGAAAGAATCAACGAAACTCGCTCGTACTCTCTTGATGATCTGCATTCCATCACATCCGTAATCTCCAACATTGAATTTTTCGTTGCGGAGAAGTGGAAGATCGCCGGAGACAAACGAGGGTCTGGGAACACCGCCAACATTGGAAGCATCCGGAGAATCGAGGATATTCGAAAGGAAAATGGAATGTTCTCCAAGCTCGGAGAGAGCTGGTTTGACGATTACTGGATTAACTATGGAAGAATTACAGCGGGCTCACCTGATGGGAAGATGCGAAAGATCACATCTTTGGAAGACTTTGTGCATTACCGTGGAGGAGATGCTAAACTTATCGTCAGGCAGAACAACCAGAAATGAACCACTTCTCCACCATCATTCCTCCCATCAAGTGCCAGGGGATCAAGTCCAAGCTGGTCCCCTGGCTTCATGGTGTCATCCCCGGCGACTTCGAGGGGACATGGATAGAACCTTTCGTGGGCTCCGGCGTCGTCGCCTTTAATGTTCGCCCGAAGAGGGCGATTTTGGCGGACACCAACCCGCACCTGGTCAACTTCTACCAGGCGCTCAGTCGGGGAGCCATCACACCTGTTTTGGTACGGGCCTTTCTCGAGAGTGAAGGCGCCAGGCTCCTGGAGTCGGGCGGAAGGCATTACTACGAAGTCCGGGATCGCTTTAATGAGAAGGGAGATCCGATGGACTTTCTTTTTCTCAATCGCTCCTGCTTCAACGGACTGATTCGATTCAACAAAAGCGGCGAGTTCAACGTTCCCTTCTGCCGAAAGCCGGAAAGGTTCTCGCGGGCGCTTGTTACGAAGATCGTGAACCAGGTTCGCTCGGTACGGGACGTGATCGGGAGCGGAGACTACACCTTTCTTGTCCAGCACTTTGCGCAAACCATCAGCGCCGCCGGCAAAGATGACATGATGTATTGCGACCCCCCGTACATCGGCAGGCACACGGACTACTTCAACGGGTGGGACGATGCCTGCGAGAAGGAACTCGGCGAGATGCTCGCCGAGGCGCCCTGCCGCTTCATCCTGTCCACGTGGCATCACAACGATTACCGGAAAAACGCGTACATTGACTCGTTGTGGTCCCGATACCACATCCTGACCCGGGAGCATTTTTATCATGTCGGGGCCAGTGAAGACAACCGCAACCCGATGATCGAGGCGCTGGTCGCCAATTTTCGAATGAAAATTCGCGAGCGCCCGCCGGCTCCGGAAGCCAGGCAACTGCTGCTCCTGGAGGAGGGAGCCCGAGAGCTTGCCGAGACCTGAATGCGGGGCGGGTCGGCCTCCTCCCGAAACGGAAGGCTGAGCCCGCCGCCCGCCGTACTTGACGGGGCCGGGATTCACCGGCCTCGCCAGCGCGCCCCGTCGCCCCCCGAACACCGGCCCGGGCCTGCGATACGGGACACAAGTCGTTCGGATCGACCGGGTCCCGCGAGGGCGCCCCGGGCCGGGAAGTCGCGTGGCCCCGCGGCGGAAAGGCGCGAGGATCGGGCCGAATCGGCCCCCCATTCCTCATCCCGGCCCATCCCCCCGGGGGAAACACGGGGGGTATTTACTATACGCTACGTATCGTATAGTATTCCCCCGGTCGCGCCGGGCGGCGACCGCCCGAGCCGAGCAGTGGTCGGGCAGGGCCGGGGCCGGGCGGCTTCCGTCGGCATCGCGCCCGGTCCGCCGTCGCAGGTAAGCTGTGGAGGCGCGGGCGCTCGCTGCGGGCGGGGCCGAAACCGGATGGTCGAACGAACGCGGCGGCGCCCGAAACCGAAGGTCCGAAACGCGCGGGCAATGCCCGAAACCGAACGTCCGAAACGCGGACGACCAAAACACTCGGGCCCGGCCCCGTCCGTTGACAGGTCAGCCACACCACCAGGAGGACACCATGGATTTCGAGTTCAGCGCCGAAGAGCGCGCCTTTTCCGAAGAGGTGGAAAAGTTTCTGGACGAGAACCACGACCCCGAGGTGATGGACCCCTTCACCGAAAACTTTTCGCAACTGGTCGATACGCCCGCGCGCCGCGCCTTCATGAAGAAGCTCGCCGGGCGGGGCTGGCTGGGCATGACCTGGCCCAGGGAATACGGCGGCCAGGAGAAGGAGGGCGTTTACGAGTACATCCTTAACGAGGCGCTGGCGCGGCGTTACGCGCCCCAGATCGGCAAGGGCGTCGGCATCATCGGCAAGACCCTGATTCGCCACGGCAACGAGATGCTGAAGCAGAAGTTCCTGCCGAAGATTCTGAACGCCGAGGTCGAGTTTGCCGTGGGCTACAGCGAGCCGAACGCCGGCAGCGATGCGGCCAACATGCAACTGAAGGCAGAGCGCGCGCCCGGCGGCTGGCGGCTGAACGGGCAGAAGGTGTGGACCACCTCGGCGCACTTTGCAGACTGGTACTGGGTGGGCGCCCGCACCAGCAGCCACAACAAGCACGAGGGCATCAGCCTGTTCCTGGTTCCGATGGACCACGAAGGGCTGGAGGTGCAGGCGACGCCCACCATCGGCAAGGACCGCACCAACACTGTTTTCTTCAACGACGTGTTCGTTCCCGAAGACCACATCGTGGGCGAAGAGGGCAAGGGCTTTCAGTACATCTCGGAAGCGCTGGACCTGGAACGCTTCACCATGTTCACCTTTGCGCCCATCGAGGCCCGGGTGAAGCTGCTGTGCGAGTGGCTGCGCGGCGGCGCGGCGCGGGACGGCGATCCGCTGAGGAACGACCCGGGCGTGCGCGCCGCCATCGCGCGGCTGGTGACGGAAACCGAGGTGGCGCGCTGCCACTCGCTGCGCTTTGTCGATGCCGCGGTCAAGAGCGAAGGCGGACGCGGCAAGCCGCCCACCACCAAGGCCTCCCAGTACAAACTCTTCGCCACGCAGCTTTCGCAGAAGCAGGCCGACGTGGCGCTCGACATCCAGGGGCCCGAAGGGCAACTGCGCGCCGAGCAGGAACGCGCGCCGCTGGAAGGCCGCTTCGAAGGCACCTACCGCTGCACCGTGGTGGAGACCATCGGCGGCGGCACCAGCGAGGTGCAGAAAAACATCATCGCGCGGCGCCTGCTCGGCCTGCCCCGAAACTTCTGAACAAGATGCGAACACCGGCGCTGCAAGGCGTGCGCGTGACTTGCGAAGGGACATGGCCCTCTGCCGACCGGAAGAAGCGACGGCGTCTGGTCGCAGCCGCTGCATGTCACCACGCCCGGGCCGAACGAAGCACGCCCGGTCGGCAAAGCGGTGGTTCCACACACCCGTGAAGAGGCAACATCAACCATGAACGCGATGCGAACCCCTGCACTGCAAGACGTGCGCGTGCTCGACCTTTCCACGGTCGGGCCTGGCACGCGCTGCACCCGGATACTGGCGGATTTCGGCGCGCAGGTGGTGAAGGTGGGCGCGCCTCCCCACAAGGCGGATGTGCAGGTGGAGCCCCTGTTCTACGCCTACAGCGCACGCCGCGGTCTGCAGCAGGTGCGCTTCGACCTGAAACAGGACGCAGGCCGCGAAGCCTTTTTGCAACTGGCGCGGCGCGCGGACGTGGTGCTGGAAAGCTACCGCCCCGGTGTGGCCGCGCGTCTCGGCATCGGCTTCGATGCAGTGCGCGCCGTGAACCCCCGCATCATTTACTGCTCGACCAGCGGCTACGGGCAAAGCGGCCCGGCGTCGAACTGGGCCGGGCACGACCTCAACTACCTGGCGATGGGCGGCTACCTGCATACCAGCGGGCGCGGCGCGGGCGGCAAGCCTCCCCTTCCCGGCGCCACCATCGCGGACAGCGCGGCGGGCGGCATGCACGCGGCGCTTTCGATCATGGCCGCGCTGATCGAAAGGGAGCGCAGCGGAGAAGGCGCCTGCCTGGACGTTTCGGTGACGGAAGGCGTGCTGCAGCTCATGTCGCTTTACATCGATGAACACCTGGCCATAGGCGCTTCGCCCGGGCCTGGCCACGACGTGCTGACCGGGCGCTACGCCTGCTACGACACCTACTGCTGCGCGGACCAAAAGTGGCTGGCCGTCGCAGCCATCGAGGCGCGCTTTTTTGCGAACCTGTGCCGCGCGCTGGGCTGCGAGCGCTGGAGCGCGCAGCAATACGATGACGCCGTGCAGGACGAAATCCGCGCGGACTTCGCCGCCGCCTTCATGCGCCGCACGCGCGATGCATGGGTTTCGGAACTGGCGCCGGCGGACACCTGCGTGGCGCCGGTCAACTCGGTCGAGGAGCTGGCGGAGGATGCGCACCTTGCAGCGCGCGGCGCATTCGGCGAAGCGGAGCACGCAGAGCACGGCCGCTTCCGGCAGCTGGCGCCCGTGCTGGCGGGGCAGGCGCGTGCAGAAGGCCCCGTGCCCGCCGGCGATGCGGGCGTTACGCAAACCGAAACCCTGCTTCGGGAAGCGGGCGTGGAACAGGACGTGATTTCCGCCTGGCGCGCGCAAGGGGCCGTGGCCTGATGTCCGCCACGGCGCGCGAAAAGGGCCAGGCGATGGAGGCCGAAGTGAACGACCTGCCCCAGGAAGTGACGAGCTGGATCGGCGAGCGCCGCTACACCGCCTACGGCGAGTTCGACGTGGAGCGCGGCTACATCTTCAACTCCTGCGCATCGGTGCAAAACGGCAACCCCATCTACTGGGACGAAAAGGCCGCGCAGGAAATTACCGGTGGATTGATCGCGCCCCCTTCCATGATCTCCGCCTGGTTCCGGCCCCACTACTGGTCGCCCGGCCGCACGGAAGAGGCGGTGGCGCTGCAACTGCACTTCGACCTGAAGGAAAAACTCGGCTTGCCCGAGGCGGTGATGACCGACAACACCATCACCTTTTACGAGCCGGTGCGGGTGGGAGACCGGCTGCGCACCACGCAGATTCTGCGCAGCGTGAGCCCGCTCAAGAAAACGCGGCTGGGCACAGGCCGCTTCTGGGTTTTTGACGTGGAGATAGAGAACCGGGCCGGCGAGCTCTGCGCCGTGGAGAGCTACACCGGCTACGGGTACCGGCGGGAGCAGGAATGAAGGACGCGCGCGAAGCGACCACGGGCCGGCTGCGTGAAAGCGCCAGGCCGAGGGCGGCGTGCAGGGAGGCATGAACATGGAGCTTCAGGAACTCACTTTCGACCGGGTGCGGGAGGGCGATACGCTGCCCGAGCTGGCGATTGAGGTGACACCCACCACGGTTGTGCTGGGCGCGCTGGCCTCGCGCGACTGGCGGCCGATGCACCACGACAAGGACTTCGCGCAGGAGCGCAACGGCACGAAGCACATCTTCATCAACACGCCCCACAACGCCGCGTACTTCGAGCGTTACCTGACCGACTGGACGGGGCCGCGCGGGCGCCTCGGCCACATTCAGTTCAAGATGCGCGATTCGGTTTTCCCCGGCGACACCATGGTGTTTCACGGGAAGGTGGAGAAAACCGAAATCGACGCGGCCGGCTGCGGCTGGGCCGAGCTGTCGGTGTGGCTGACGGTGGGGGAAAAGGTGACCACGCAGTGCAGGGCGCGCATTGCGCTGCCGACTTCGCCGGACGACAACCCCTGGCGGCGCCGGGGCGACCAGTGGCGCCCGCGTCCTGCAGAGATCGCAGAGGCCGCAGACCCGGAAAAGGCCGCAGCATCCGCGTAGCGTGAAAGCCCGCGGCGTCGTCTGCGGTGCCTGAACAAAGCGCCGCGTCCGCAGCATCCGCAGCGCCGGCCGCATCGACAACATCCTCAGCATAAACACACCCGGAGAACACAGATGGATCTCGACTGGAGCGAAGAACAACAGGTATTGCGCGACATGGTGCGCGGCCTCTGCGCCGAGTACTGCCCGATGCAGGTGGTGCGCGCGATGGAAGACGACCCGAAAGGCTACCCGGA
>CAZJXU010000083.1:0-3751 GCA_964550095.1 uncultured Spirochaetales bacterium
GCGCGTCGAGTTACAGCGGCAGCGATGCATCAACCGGTTACGGCGGTGCTGCATTTGGCAACGCCGGCGGCGCTACTGCCGAACTCGCATTCGGTCCTGCCACGCAGGGCGCACTGGAAGCGCAGGTCACCGAAAACAACACCGGCGGCCGCGGCGCAAACGAAACGAGCGACTGGAACAGACAGGACCTGGGCGCCTGGCTGGGCGTGAACAACCTGCACAGCCCGGACCTGCGCAGCCTGCTCTCGCAAAGCTCATTCAGCGTGACCTTCGGCGGCGCGAACGGCGCGGCGTATGGCGTGGCGAACGGCGTGGACGACATGGGCGGCATGCCCGGCATCTTCCAGGGACGCTGGACGCTGTGGGGCCAGGGCGCCGCGGACAGCTTCGAAGGCAGGGAGAAGGGCAGCGCGCTTTGGGTGGAAGGGGAGAGCATCTCCACCTGGCTGGGCGCAGACGTGCAGCGGGGCGGCCTGGCCCTGGGCGTGGCGCTGGGCCGCAACGACGGCGACCTGGAATATCAGGACCGCGCGAACCAGGGCAGCGGCGAGCTGGAAACGGAACTCACCAGCCTGCATCCCTACCTGAACTGGACGCCGAACCCGGGCCTCAGCATGTACCTGATGCTGGGTTACGGCGTCGGCGAAGCGAAACTGGATGTTGCGAAACTGCCGACCACGCTGAACTCGGACCTGGAAATGCGCATGCTGGCGCTGGGCGGACGGCGCAAGCTGCTGGGCGACGCCGCGGGCCGGAGCTTTGATATGAAGGTGGACGCCTTCCTGGTGGAACTGGAATCGGAAGGCGCCGCAGCGCCGCCGGGCGGCGTGAACTGGCGGGCGGTGGACACGCAGTCGGGCCGCTTGCGCATGGCGCTGGCCGGCGCGGCGCCCCTGCTGCAGGGCGAAAACCACCTGCTGGCAGAGGGCGAGCTGGCCGTGCGCCTGGACGGCGGCGATGCGCAAACCGGAGTGGGCGCGGAACTCGGCGCGGGCCTGCGCTGGCTGCGTGGCGGCTTCTCGCTGGCCGCGCGGGGCCGGCTGCTGCTGGTGCACAGCGAAAGCGACTTTGAAGACTACAAAGAATGGGGCGCGAGCCTGGAAGCGAGCTACGACGCGGGCGAAGTGGGCCGCGGCTTCCGGGCAACGCTTTCGCCGGTGTGGGGCGATGCAGCCCGCGGCGCCGACGCCCTGTATGAAAGCGCGGGCGCACTGCGGGACTTCGGCGGCGGGGGCGGCGCTTCGCAGCGGCGCCGCGGGCTGCTGCCGGACCACCTGAACTTCGAGTTCGGCTACGGCGTGGGCCTGCTCGGCGGCCGCGCCATGCTCACGCCCTTCGGCAGCTTCAGCTTCGCGGGCGGCGGAGGCGATGCGTCGTCGTCGAACACGCAGCTTCGGCTTGGAACGCGCTTTGATCTTTCGCACCGGCTGGGCGACGGCGGTGGCGGAAATGGCGGCGACGGGTTCGCCGTGCACAGCTTCGGCCTGGAACTCTTCGGCGAGGAGCAGGCGGGTGCGGATCGCGAGCAGCGCCTTGGCCTGGAAATGAGGCTGGGGTTCTGAGTCTGATCGGCTGTCCGGAAGCAGCTTGCTGTGACGCTGGGCCCAAGAAATTTGGGCCTGGCCATCGCAGCTCGGCAGATGTGCGAAGTTGTTTGGTGGCCATGTGGCCGATAGGGCCGGCCTCCGTCGCTTGGCGGCAGAGGCTGGCCGCGTTCGCTGGCAAGGCAGGCGCGTGAAATTCTGGTAACATGATGTGGTGGGCGTTGCTGCCTGGGGTGGCGGTTCTGCCGGCTGCGTTTCGGCAGGCCGGCTTCGGACGCCCGTAAATGTCACGGTCGGTCGCAGCGGCCCGCTCCAATTTGGGACAACACACCACCCGCACCCGCCTCGAAGGACCAGGTCATGGCCAGAAAAAAGCTGCCGACCGGCATCCAGAGCTTCCGCGAGATCCGCGAAGAGGGGATGTACTACGTTGACAAGACCGGCTATGCCAAGCGGCTGGTCGACGGGGACAAGCACAACTTCCTCTCCCGCCCGCGCCGCTTCGGCAAGAGTCTGTTCGTCGATACCCTGAAGCACCTGTTCGAGGGCAATGAAGAACTGTTCCGGGGGCTTTACATCCACGACAAGTGGGACTGGGGTGTGGAGTACCCGGTGCTGCGGCTGGATTTCAGCGGATGGGGGAGCAAAACATCCAGCGATCTGAACGACGACGTGATGACGCAGCTTGGAGCGGTGGAGAAACAGGAAGGCGTTTCGACCACAGCCAGGACTGCGGGGCCGCGGTTCTTCGAACTGGTCAAAGCGCTGCATGAAAAGAAGAAGCAGCGCGTCGTCATCCTGGTGGACGAATACGACAAGCCGATCTTCGACCTGCTGGGGAAGCCGGAGCTTGCGGAGGCCAACCGCGATTACCTGGCTGGGCTCTACGGCAACATCAAGCGTTGCGAAGACGACATCAAGTTCACCTTTCTGACCGGGGTGAGCAAATTCGCACATGCTGGCATCTTCACCGGGCTCAATAACCTGAACGACATTTCTCTGGATCCGGGGTTCTCGTCAATTTGCGGCTACACGGATAGCGACATCGACACCGTGTTTGCAAAGGAAATGAAGAGGCTCCACCGAGAAAAGATCGGCCGAGAGGAAATCCGGGAGTGGTATGACGGCTACAGTTGGCGCGGCAAGGAGAATGTGTACAACCCCTTCAGCATTTTGAAGTTGTTTAGCAAACGCGAATTTTATGCGTGGTGGTACACGACAGCCACGCCGACCTTTCTGATCGAAACGCTGAAAAGCCGCGCCATCGCCGGCACGTTGGATCTTGCAGAGATGACCGCGGGCAACGATCTGCTGTCTTCTTTCGACATCGGCTCTATCGAGGATTCGGCCCTGTTGTTCCAGAGCGGCTACCTGACCATCGCCCGCGAGGAGAAGAAAAAAGGCGGGACGGACTACATCCTGGACTTCCCGAACCGCGAGGTGCGCCAGAGCCTGCACCAGGGACTGCTTCGCGCCATAGCGCCGAAAGTCAAGGTCGCGCTGCAGACAAAGCAGCTTCGCGAGGCGCTGGAATCGGGCAACATCGACGCCGTGGAGGCGCATCTTCGAGCGCTGTTCTCGGACATTTCCTACACCATGTACAACCCTAAAGATATTGAGAACTACGAAGGGATCTACGCGAGCAACGCACATACCTGTCTCGCGGCGACCGGCCTCGTGGTGCGGCCGGAAGACCCGACCAGCAAAGGCCGCATCGACATGACGGTGGAGGCGGGCACACACATTTACATCTTCGAGTTCAAGGTGCTGGGTGGGAAGGTCAAGCGCGGCGCTGCAATGAAGCAGCTACGCGAGAGGAACTACGCGGACAAGTACCGCGCCCGGGGCGTGCCGATCCACTTGATCGGGGTGGAGTTCGGCTCGAAGGAACGGAACATCAAGCACTTCGATATCGAGACGATCCCGGCCCGGCGAACGAGCGGGCGGAAGAAGGGTGCCCGAAAGAAGACCGTCCGAAAAAAGACCACCCGGAAAAAGAGCGGAGAGGCGAAGCGCACCCGGAAGAAGACCACCCGAAAGAAAAGCGCCCGGAAGAAGCGCAGCCCGCGCCGGTGAGCCGTGACATTGAGCACACGCGCAGACGAACTTCGCAGCCTCTTGCAAAGGGAACTCGATGCAACTCACGTCGAAGTCTCCGACGAGTCGCACCTGCACGTCGGGCACGCGGGCGCGCAGGGCGGCGGCGG
>CAZJXU010000084.1:0-5561 GCA_964550095.1 uncultured Spirochaetales bacterium
CCGTTTCGTCTTCTTTCCAGCCGCCGCCCGCGCCCTTCACCATGGCGAAGGGGCCCACCGGCCAGCGGAAGCAGTCCACCATGAGCTGGTTGACCTGCTCGTGCGAAGCGACCCCCTCCTGCACCACGCGCGAGGCTTCGCGCAGCATGGCGCCGTACACCCGGTTGGCTACGAAGCCCCAGTGCATCGGGTTGTCCTTGACGACGACGGGGTGTTTCCCGCAGCGACCGGCCAGTTCCACCACGCGCTCCCGCACTGCATCCGAGGTGTCCGCGGTCACCACGATTTCCGCAAGGCGCATCACGAAGGCGGGGGACGCCCAGTGCCAGCCGATCACCTGCTGCGGGCGCGCGGTGGCGCCGGCCATGGCTGCGATCGGAAAGCCCGAGCTGTTGCTGGCCAGCACCGCGTCTTCGGGAGCCGCCGCATCGAGGCTGCGGAAAATGCGCATCTTTAAATCGAGTTGCTCCGGGACACACTCGACAACCACCTCGCTGTTTGCCGCAGCTTCAAACTCCCGGGTCCAGGTGATGCGCGCACGCGCGGCCTCCGCGTCTTCGGCGCTGATTTTCCCGCGGGTTGCCGCGCCGGCCAGGCCGAAGCGGCCCTGTTCCGCATCGCGCTCTGCCGCGTCCAGCGCCTTGCCTTCAATGTCCGTGCACACCACCCGGCAGCCGGCCAGCGCCAGGCTCTGCGCGATGCCGCCGCCCATCACCCCGGCCCCGATCACGCCCGCTTGCAGTTCCGACATGCTGTGCTCCTCGTGGTTTAGCGCGCGCCGAATGCGCGCTGGATGCGTGCGATGGCTTCGTCCACCCTGGCGCGGTCGTTGAAAGCCGAGATGCGGAAGTACCCCTCGCCGGAGGGGCCGAAGCCGGCGCCCGGTGTGCCCACCACCTGCACTTCACCCAGCAGGCGGTCGAAGAAGTCCCAGGAAGAAAGCCCGGAGGGCGTGCGCATCCATATATAGGGCGAATGTTCGCCCGAGAACACCGCAAAGCCCGCCGCGCCGAGCCCCTCCCGGATGCGGCGCGCGTTTTCCATGTAGTACTCTATTTGCTCGGCGCTTTGCTTTTGGCCTTCGGGCGCCAGCACCGCCTCTGCCGCGCGCTGCACGATGTAGGGCACGCCGTTGAACTTGGTTTCCTGGCGGCGGCTCCAGAGTTCGCGCAGCGGCACGCGCTCTCCCTTTTGCGTGGCGCCGCTGCATTCCTTGGGCACGACGGTGTAGGCGCAGCGCAGGCCGGTAAAGCCCGCGCGTTTGGAAAAGCTGCACATCTCGATGGCGCATTCGCGCGCGCCGGGTATCTCGTAAATGGAACGGGGCAGGGCGGGGTCCTGGATGAAGGCGCTGTAGGCGGCGTCGAAAATCAGCAGCGCATCGGTTTTGCGCGCCCATTCCACCCAGCGCGTCAAAAGTTCCCGGTTCATCACGCTGCCCGTGGGGTTGCCGGGAGAGCACAGGTAGGCGAGGCGCGCGCCGGCGTCCGGGGGCTCGGGCGTGAAGCCGTTTTCTTCCGTGGCCGGCAGGTAGCGGATGCCCGCGTGGCGGCCGCTCGCATCGGCGGCGCCTCCGCGCCCCGCCATCACGTTGGTATCCACATAAACGGGATAGACGGGGTCCACCACCACCACGGAACAAGCATTGCTGAAAATCTCCTGGATATTGCCCGCGTCCTGCTTGCTTCCGTCGGAGACGAAGACCTCGTCAGGGGCCACGTCCACCCCGCGCGCCGCGTAATCGTGCTCGCAGATTGCATCGCGCAAAAAGCCGTAGCCCTGCTCGGGGCCGTAGCCGCGAAAGCCCTGCGCATCGCCCATCTCGTCCACCGCGGCGTGCAGGGCGGTCGTTATGGCCGGCGCCAGCGGCAGGGTGACGTCGCCTATGCCGAGGCGGATAATCTCCTGCCCCTCGTGCGCCTTCGCGAAAGCCGCCACGCGCCGGCCGATTTCGGGGAATAGGTAGCCAGCGGCCAGGTTCCGGTAGTGCTCGTTGATCTGCGCCATGCGGGGGAGTGTAGCGGATTTGGGAGTGGAGGGTCGAGCGGGGTGTGCGTGGCGGGCACCGGCAATAACCGCCTGCGCCTCGTGCCGTGTAGTCACCTTCGATCAGGCTTCTTCAGCGGGAGAGTTCTTTTCTGGTTCGGACTTCCCCAGAAATTCTATCAACAAGTCCACAATTTTCTCTGTATTATAGTCATCGGTGCTGATAAAAATACTTGAAGCCAGAAGAGGCTGTTCTCGCTCCACTTCATCTTTTGAAATTCCATGACAGACCGCGGCGATGCGGATACGGTTGTGATGTTCAAGCGCCATCATGCCTCCCAATTCGCGCTTGGCCCATGTCTTGTGCGGTGAAAAATAATGACGTGACAGGACGACAAGGCCAACTCGAGAGCTGGTCAAGCCTCGGTTGATTTCTTCGTGTACGGTACTTCCAACAGTCAGCTCATATTTATCATACCAGATACTGTATCCTCTTGCCTGAATGGTTTTTGCCAATCCATTAACAAACTCTTTCTTATCTTCTCTGGCATGTGAAATGAAAAAGTCGTACGAGAAAAGCCTTGTCTGGCTTTGATTGCCGGATTCCTCGCTCAATGGATTTCGGATCAGTCTCCTCAGAAAATTCAGAATGAATCGCCGCACAATATCTCCAGAGACTCTGACTTTCATTAAAATCAGAGTCCTTGAGTAAGTGAAGTTCAGTGAGGAAGGTGCGTGTTACCTGGCTTCGATACCAAGGGTAACATCAATGAACTTGGTGCCGCCTTCCCTGGGCAAAAAGATGGCCCTCGACTGAAGGATGTTGCGATCTTTCAGCTCTTCAACCAATTCAAACGCAGCTTCCTCGGTGTCAACTTTGGCGATCTTTCTGACGTCGAGGTCGGAAAGAACGGGTATGGGCTTCCCCGTCTTGGCGACCTTTTTCCTGACATGCAGAATGAGGCGCTCCGCCCCGTCGTCCAGAACTCTGGGCTCGCTCATGATGGTCTCCTTCGATGAGGTGTCAGTGTTGCCTTCATTCTAAGCGATATGCCCCCGGCTTGCAAGCGCGAATTTCCGGTTTCGCACGACCCCTCGAAATCTCTGAAAAGTCAAGTAAATTCAGCAACTTACGACGCCCCTCCCAGGTTTCCGCATGAGGCAATTCCACGGCGCCGGCGATTATCGGGGGAGGGGGGCCGACCCGGGCCGCGACGCCGGGCGATGACGGGGCTGGAAAACCGGAATCCCCCCCTCACTTCACATCCAGCACCGCGGTCATTTCCACGAAGGTGTTGGTGATGATGCGCACTGCGATGCGCGCGTCTTTGCCCTTGGGCCGGGGGAAGGGCGAGCTTTTCCAGGAGAGCATGGCATCCCACTCTTCGGCGTTGAGGCGGCTTCCCAGCATCCGCTTCATGCGTTGAATCTGCCGGTCGTTCGCCTTGCCCGGAAAGTGGATGCGGCGTGCGAAGAAGTCCGAGCCGTTGTAGTCGGTGTCGATCATCCAGCAGTCTATCTGGTCCCGGTTGTTTTCATTCTGCGGGCCGATGTTGCCGGTGGCAGGGTCGTAGGTGTCAAAGCCCTTGACCTCCACGGTCAGCGTTTTGCCGCCCGCGCCCTTTTCCAGGACGATGTCGGGCTGGCCGATCAGCACGAAGGCGCTGTCCGATGGCGTATCCAGCAGGTTGCCGCCTCCGATTTGCAGGTCGCGGTTGGCCTGTGCGCAAAGGACCTGCACGCGTCCCCGTTTCTGTTCGCCGCCTGTATCGGTTTCGCTTTCAAAGGCGAAGGCGACAACCAGCAATCGCGCTTCGCCATCGGGGAAGGCGCTCGCCGCTTCGTCGGCCGCGCGGTCGATGAAGGGGCCCGCCACGGTGAGGTCGTCCGGCGCAACGGCAAGGGCGGTCTGCACCTCTTTCGCGCCCTGTGTCTGCGCCCGGCTGCGCGCGCTGTGCGTGATGTAGGAGGTATCAGGCAGGGGCTCGATGTCGGAAAGCGCCAGCCGGCCCGCGGGTGTCTGCACGCCGGAAATTTCCAGGGCGGAGAGGATGGCCTTCACGGTGTCCCGGTTTTTGGTCGGGGCGTCGTTTTCAAAATCGGGCGGGATGTAGCGGTAGGGCGAGCTCGACTCCACCGTGAAGGGCGAAGAGACGCGCTTCAGCCCCCGCTCCCGGCTCTTGAGCGGGAGGTTCACCAGCAGGATGGATTCGATGGGCTGGTCGTAGGCGAGGATGGCGGCGGACACCCGGGGCGTGCGTTCATAGACAAAGCCCGAGGCGGGGTTTTCGCCCCATGCGTCTTCTGCGCTGCGCGATGCATCCAGCTTGGGCGGCTTTTTGCCGGAGAGTTCGGCCTCCGCGACGGCCCCCTCGGCGGAGTCCTTCAGCAGGTAGTAGTCGAAGACACCCGCTGCAATGCGCTGGCGCGTCAGGGCGACTGCCACCGCGCTGGTGTCCGTGGTGATCCAGCGCCTGCCCCACTGCTCCGCCACGTAGGCCGTGGTTCCCGAGCCGCAGGTGATGTCGAGCACCAGGTCGCCCGGGTCGCTGCTCATCAGGATGCAGCGCTCGATCACGGATTCGGCGGTTTCCACGATGTAGTGGAGATCGCCGGGCGACATTTGGCGATGCCAGTTGTTGCTGATCTGACGTCCGGGAATTTCCTCTTCGTACCGCTTCCAACTGAGTGCCGAATCCTCTCCTGCCACGTCCAGGCGTCCGAGTTCGGCCAGACGGTCGAGACCCTCCATGGAAACACTCCATTGGCGATTGTGTGGACATTGAAACCGAGTTCCTTCCCACACATAGTCTTCAGATCTCCCCGTAGTAGATTCATTTTGAGAAGTAAGTTGCACGCGGCGATAAAGGCGTGCGCCTTCAGGAATATGCGTATCGGGATCCAGGGTTTCTTCCTGAGTGAGCGCTCTCGATGTTTTGTCTGCGAGTTCCAGCATGACATAAGATGCCATGTGTTCTATTTTTTCAGCTCTTGTAAGGGGCTCGTACACTTGATGATACTTCACCTGCTCCCTGTCCTTCGCATACCAAAGCAGGTAATCCGCCGTTTCCGGAAGATACGCGGACGAAGTGACCCCACTCTTTGCAAAAGTAATCAGCGCCACCCGGTTTTCCTCCCCGAACACCTCGTCCAGCACCAGTGCCAGCTTCGGCATGTTGTGCCTGCCTATCTGGAGGAACAGGCTGCCCGAGGGGTGCAACAGCTCCCGGGCGTGCACCAGGTTCTTCCAGATGTTGTCCAGGTAGCTGTGGATGCCGTTCTTGTAGATGTCGCGGAAGGTCTTGATGGCGCGCTGGTCGTTGGGTATCGACTCCGCAGTATTGGCAGTGTTGCGGCTGCGCGTGCTGACCTGCATGTTGGACTTGAAGCTGATCCCGTAAGGCGGGTCGTAGTACACCATCTGCACCTTTCCGGAAAGCTGCTCCTTGGCGGCCAGGGAGGCCATGACCTGCACGGAATCGCCGCGGATGATGCGGTTCTGCCAGTTGCCCTCGTGCCGGTACCACTGGTAGCGCGCCTGCTCCGGCAGGCCGTTGAAATCTTCAAAGAGCAGG
>CAZJXU010000085.1:0-4601 GCA_964550095.1 uncultured Spirochaetales bacterium
GTTGGGCGCGGGGTCGAGGCGGGCGGCATGACGGGCCGCGGCTGAATTACGAGACGCGGTGGATGGCGGTGTCGGGCGCGGTGGGTTTATGGGGCTGCGGCGAGGTTGCGGGCCACGGCGGTGGATGGCGGCGGCGGGCGCCTCATCAACAGACGGGGCGCGGCGGTAGATGCGGTGTGGCGGCAGGGTTGGGTTACGGGGCGCGGCGGTCGCCGGCCCGGCCTGTGTTATCGCGGGCGGCGCAGCGGATGTCGATGTCAGGCGCGCCGGTTCGCCGCCGCCCTTACGCCGCGCCGGGCTCACGCGAGGTGGCGCTTTCCACCCGTTCCAGGTGCCGGCGCAGCGCGCCGCGGCGGTTCACCTCCTGCTGGGCCGCGTGCCCCACCGCATCGGCCATGCGGGCCAGGAAGGCATAAACCGCCAGGTCCGCGCGGCTGATGGTTTCCGAGTAGAAGAAGGGGCGACCGCCCAGGAAATTGACGAGATCGTCGAGGCGCCGGGAGTACTCCCCGGCCAGATTCGCCGGCCCCCAGGCGGGCACCTGGGTCTCCGGGTCGGCAACCGCCCGCAGGTAGTGCATCCAGTAGAAGGTGAAGGCCGCCTCCACCCACTGCTCCAGGCGGCGCTGGGAGCGCGCCACCTTCGGGTCGGCGGAAAGCAGGGGCGGCTCGGGGAACTCTCGGTCGAGGACATCCAGGATGTGGCCGGAATCGTGATGGCGCTCGTCGTCGATCTGGAGCACCGGCAGCAGCCCCGTTTCCGGGCTCCAGCGTTGGAAGTCCTCCGGCCCCTGCGGGGCAACCACCCGAAACGGCAGCTTCTTCAGGTTCAGCGCGCGCTCGACCTTCGTGCCGAAGGGGATGTCCGGCGGCGTGTAAAGTGTGATCTCCGGCATGGCGCCGCATCATATAACAAAATTTGAAAAGCGCGGGGCGGGTTGCGCCGCTCCTGCCCGACCGACAGGTGGGCAGGAAATGGGCGGACGAGTGGGCGAGCGACGCGGAAAGACAGCGCAGGCAGGTTGCCGGTGAAGCGACACCGCCGGATTGTGCGAGGCGTTGGGTCATGCAGGGATGGAATGTGGATGACAAAACCAGGCCCTGCCCCTCGGGGTGTGCAAGTGGGATAACGCAGTTTCACAGTAGCGACGGCTGTGTTTGGTGGGGAATAGGGAATACTCCAATTATGACCCAAGGATTTTTCGCACGCCGGTGAAAAGACTGCATGGTTCCAAGAAAAAAGTGAATGTCTTTCTGGGTAAATTTGTCCCAGTATTTTTCCTTCACCATATCGAGAGCGGTTTGTTCGTCCGTTGTTCTTCGAACACAGTTTCGATAAAGCATTCCGATTTCCCAGTCAAGAATACGCATCTTACTCTTTTTTCCCGTCTCATCTTCGAATTCATAGAAAAAGATATACGGCAACTTGGAGACCACCTGGAAAGTTTCTTTCCATGTATCATCGCCATATAAACTTTTACTTTTCAAAATTGCTTGCATCTGTTGCTCCTTTTTGTCGGGCCACTCCCGGGCATCCTCTCTCCAAGAAAAATTGAGCAATCGTGAGGGTTTAAATACAGCCAAAGACATTTCATTCGCTTTAGCCCCATCAATAAGCGAAGACATATCTGTATAAACACGGCAGGTTTCCAGCAACAGACGTCGGCGTTCACTCCACTCGTTCTCCGTACCCATATGCTTTACAGGAACCAGTTCTTCCGAGCGAACAGGCCGAAATGATTCAGGACGAGGGTCCCTACGATGCTTGGCTACATCGCATTCGATCCAATCAAATTTTTTGTATTTTTGATCTTTATCCAATCTGCGAAATGGAACCGGATACAACCTGATCCAGCTTCCGTCCTCACGCACACCAGCCGTACAAACGACTTCTCCGTATTTTCGAGATATGGTCGGATACGTTTTCACAGTGACAAGGATTCGTTGTTGGTTCTTCATATCATAGACCCTTTACGATAGAGTTTTTCCTCATCTTTTTCTTCAGAGCCTCCGAGATACAATGACGGTGGCATTGCCCGGGGTCCAACTCGAAACAGGTAAGCGCCACGCGCCTGCCGTCAGTGATCCACTCCATGATGGTCTGGAGCGCGCTCTCCTGTCGAGGAAGATATGACTGCTTATACTTTTTGAACAAGGCGTCGCGATCAGAACGTGTTTTCAAATTGCGACGCTCTTTCGAAGCTATTCCGAGCTGCGGAAGGTGTTCGTACCGCATTCCCATGTTCTCACAGCTCGATGCCAGCACACGCTTGGAAAAACCATACTTGCGACTGAATGCATTGCGACGCACATCGCAAAGAATCTCTACCCCGTCATCGTACAGAATCTTCAGGTACACATCCAGCGAGCGCCCTTCGTAACCGATCGTCACCAGGCCGGGCAGCCCCGTCCGGGGACGAGCCCGCTCGATTTTCTCAATTGCATCGCGATCATCGGTCAGGACTTTGCGGGCAATTTTGCTGCGGGTGGCAAAATAGGGAAAACGCCGATAGGTCTCAGCGATCAACGAATTGCCCGACATCCCGCCCCACCGCTTCACGAAATCAGGAGTGGACCCGAAACCGGGCAAAGCGGTGGACACTGCGCGCTCGCCCTCTTCCGTCAACACCCAGTTATGCTCATCATCCGCCACCAGGCCCCGATCAATGAGGCGACGTCGATCCTCGTAAGACAGGAACGAAAATGCGCCGTATTGATAGGGGACGAACTCGTAGGGAGCCTGCTCTCCCTGCTCTTGACAATAAAGAAACAGCAACTTCTGAAAATCCAGGTTGGAGCTTCGACCGCCCAGCGCACGCAATAACCCCATAAGGGCAACCTGGCCTTTCGACAGAGCTTTTTTGCGCGTTTGGGTCATGTTTTTCAAGCCTTGTTGGCTGGGCTGCCGTGCACGATCCACTGATCCTGCACGACCGCCTCTACTCCTCCGTCGCCCACGAGTTTCCCTTGTCGGCATCGTCGAGGAACAGGCTGCCCCGCGACAGCAAGGCATGCATTTCCGGGCCCATATCCACGGGCGGGCCCGGCGGCAGCGGCTTCGGGATGAAGGCCCGGTACCCCTCCGGTTGCCGAACGTAGTACCCCGCGCGGCCGGGGCCGGGGGGAGCAGGCGGCGTTCCCTTGTCTTCCATCCTTCTCAGGTCCTTTTTGCCCCGCGGGGCCCAAAAGCCGGTCAACCGGGCCGGGCCCAGATAACGACCGCCGGGCAGAGGGGGCTCCATGCTCAACGCAGCCTTGAGCATAGCGGCGAATCGGCTCTATGCTCAACGCAGCGTTGAGCATAGAGGCGAATCGGCCCCATAGTCAACGCAGCGTTGGGCATAGAGGGGAATCGGCTCCATGATCAACGCAGCGTTGGGCATAGCGGCGAACCGGCTCCATAGCCAACGCAGCGTTGGGCATGGAGGGCGCCGGGGCCTGCCGGCCGGCGGGGGCATCGGAGAGGCTCACACCCCGAGCAGCGCGGCGGGAATCACGGCGATGCCGTCTTTGCGCCGATAGGCAAAGGGGCCGGTCTGGATCACGGCCGCATCCAGCAGTTCATCTCCCAGTTTCTCGCGAAGCCACAGCAGGTGCTTGACATCGGCGTCCCCCGCCACGCCGCCCAGCTTCACATCGAAGGCCACCACCTGGCCGGCGCGTTCCACGATCAAATCGACACCCCGTCCTCCGCCATGCGTTCGCAAATGACCGACCCGGGCCTCGCATGCCTTGGCGAACACCCGCAAACTCAGCGTCACCAGTGATTCAAAAAGATGCCCCAGCAGCGTTCCCTCGCGAGGAATCTTCGGCCCGCGTTCCTTCCCGCCCAGCAATACGGCCTCGTCCAGGCCCAGCGCACGGGCCGCCAGCGCGGGGTCGGCCAGATGATGCTTCGGCGCCCAGCCCAGCCGCTTCAATCGGCTGCGCATGGGCAGCCAGGCCTTCACCGGGTCGACAACCCGAAGCCCCTCCAGAATATCGCGGTAGGGCTGTGCCGCCTTTTTCGAAGGCTTGTCGCCGGCGCCGCTGGCCGCCGCGCCCCGGATTTTCTCGTAGGACACCGAGGTAGCGGTCGCAGCCGCGTAAGCCGCCATCCATCGCTTCAGCGCCGCCGGGCGGCGGACAACATATCCCTGCTCCCGAAAGTCAGTGTCCACGATGCGCCGCAGGTAACCATCCAGTTGCTGCCGCAGCGCCCGGCCCGAGAGCCCCCGGATTCCCGGCAGACCCGAGGTCACGATCTCCCGCACATAGTCATTCAGGGAGACTTCAGTTTTTCCGGATAATTTGGGCTGCCCGCCCTCCAGCAGTTCCGAGAGGCTCACCGCGGGCTGTCCGCACCCGCGTTCCGACAAGGCCATCGGACGCATCCGCAGCGTTACGATTCGGCCCGCTCCCGAGTGCGTGGGTGGAGTGATCGGCTTCGCGGACTTCGTCAACAGATAGCTCCCCGGAGCGCATCCCCGGTCCACCGCCCGTCGCACGACATCCCAGACATCCGGGACACGCTGCCATTCGTCAATCAGCACGGGCGGCGCCCCTGCAAGCACCAATTTCGGGTCCGCCTCGATCAACTTCCGCTGCGTCGGGTTGTCCAGG
>CAZJXU010000086.1:0-4286 GCA_964550095.1 uncultured Spirochaetales bacterium
GTGGAATCGCGTCCCCTGGTGAACACGGAACACACGGCCCCGCCCGGAGCGCGCACGCCCGGCACGACCATTGTCAGTTGCATCAACGCGCGCCCGGAGCTTTCCCACCGGGAGTTCGTGCAAATCTGGCACGAGGAGCAACGCGCCTGCGCCATGGAAACGCAGAGCACCTACCAGTACGTGCGCAACGAAGTCGTGCGCCCGCTCAGCGATGCCGCGCCGGCCTTCGCCGCCATTGTCGAAGAGACCTTTCCGATTGGCGCGCTCGACGACCCGCAGGTGTTCTACGACGCCGTCGGCGACCCGGAGAAACTGGAAGCGAACCGGAAGCGCATGATCGACACCTGCGCCAAATTCCTGGACTTTTCAAAACTGGAATCCCACCCGATGAGCGAATACAACTTTTGAAAGCGCCCGGCTTGCAGCGCGCTTCGCTTGTACCTGTCGCGCCCGCAAAGCCCGGCGGCGTGCGCACTTTCTCCGTGTGGCGCGCGGCGCCCCCGCACCGCCCGTGTTCGCCGGCATTCCGCGCTTCGCCTGTACCTGTCGCGCCCGCAAAGCCCGGCGCCGTGCGTTCTTTTTTCTGCACGGCATGCGGCGCACGGCGTCCATCGTCCGTCCGCTCACCCACATTGCACGCCCGTGTTCGCCGGCATTGCGCGCTGGCTGGCGCTCGACCGCATTCGCGTCCGTCGATATTTCGCGCCCGCTTTGTCCGGCGTCGTGCGTTCTTTTTCCACTGGGAGTCTGTGCCCAGCGGGGCGCGCCCGCACTCCGCGTTCACCGCGTCGGCAAAGCCCGGCGTGGCGCGCGTTCTTTTTCGTTCGGCGCGCTTCGCCCCGCGTCCGCCGCGAACCTTGGCGATCAGGGCGCGCCGCTGAGCACGATGCGGATGCCGCGCGCGCCCGGGCCATGCACGCCTTCGGCCGCGCCCTGCAAGTCGTCCGGCCCGCGCGTGCCCGCGTTGCCGTCCCGGTCGAGCCGTGCGCTCAGCATGAAGGGCCCCGTAAAGGGCATTTGCTGAATCATGCGATGCTGCGGGCCGATTTCGAAATTCAGCGGGAATGCAGGGTTCGGGATGCGCAGCACCGCGACGGGCGGCGCGCCCTCGGCCACGCGCGCAATCACGAACAGCACGCCGCCACCGGCAGCAGCCGCTTCCCGGATCGCCGGCGCCGCTTCGATCACGCCGCGCAGCATCTGCCCCGCAGCGGCGGCGTTCGGGGCGATGGCCCCGCCGCCCCGCCCCGCCGTGGCGCCGGGAGGCGGCGGCATCACGGGCGGCGCGCCCTCCCGGCCGCGGTCTGCAGCCTCCGGGAAGATGCGCGAGAGGTCGGGCTCCACCACGGGCTCGTCGCTGTACGGCTCAACATTGCGGTCGCAGCCGGTCGTCGCCAGGGCAACAATCAGCAGGGCCGCCGCCGGCAGCGCTGCGCACGGCAGGGCGAAGGCGCGGGTCCGACACGGCCTGTTGCCGCCCCTGACCGCAGCGGCAGGCCCTGTCCGTTGATACGTCAGAAACATCGCCCTGCATATTAACCGATACCTGCCGGTACCGGCGGCGCCGGCGGAAAATCAGGAGCGGGCCGTATCGCACGCGGAATGCCCAGCCCCGGGCGGGCGTCCTATCGACGGTGACCGGCGGAAAATCAGGAGCGGGCCGCATCGCACGCGGAATGCCCAGCCCCGGGCGGCCGTCCTATCGACGGTGACCGGCGGAAAATCAGGAGCCGGCCGCATCGCACGCGGAAGAACCTGCCCTCGGGCAGCCGGCTCTGTATCGAGGCGGGCAGCGGTATCGGGGCAGACGGCGGCGGGCAGCCCTGTCGCCGCCGCCACCAAAGACGCCCAGCCGCCGCCCGTTCGCCGCCTCCATCATCGCCGACGACCGACCACCGCCTCCATCGCCGCAGCCCAAATAGCCGACGACCGACCACCGCTTCCATCGCCGCAGCCCAAATAGACGCCGCCCCATCGCCGCCCCCATCAACGACAACCGGCCCCCGCTTTCTGCGCTACCTTTGCCCCATGGCGGCGCCACGGCCCGCATCAAGGCCACATTCGGCATCGCAGGAGGCCCGGTGATGACGACGAACCCCCCCGACAAGACGACCCCCGCCGCGCAGCAGCGCGCGAACAGCATGCGCGCAGCAGTGGAGGACGCGGCCGAGCGGCTCACCACGGGCCCGGCGCCGGGCGCCTTTGCGAACCCCGCCGACATCGGCGGGCCGCTCAGTTTCAGCTCGCCCGACACGCCCGGCATGCCCGGCCCCTCGGGCAAAACCGCCTGGGACTTTCTGCCGCCGGGCTGGCGCCGCGATGAAAGCAGCGGCTTCTGCCGCGCGCCCGAGGGCTTTGCGCCGGTTACGCAACTCGAACACGCGCGGCTGGGCGAAGTCACGCCGGAGATGCGCCGGGTGGCCGAGCGCGAGCCGCACCTTTCGCCCGAGCAGGTGCGCGATGAAGTCGCCGCGGGCCGCATGGTGATCCCGGCCAACCGCGTCCACCTTACGCACCGGCTCGACCCCATGGCGATCGGCCGCGCCGCGCTCACCAAGGTCAACGCCAACATGGGCGCCTCGCCGGTCAGCAGCGGCACCGAGGAAGAAGTGGAGAAGCTGCACTGGGCGCAGCGCTGGGGCGGAGACACCGTGATGGACCTCTCCACCGGCGGCGACATCGACGCCTGCCGCGAGGCCGTGGTGCAGGCTTCCACCGTGCCGGTCGGCACCGTGCCGATTTACTCCATGATAATAGGCCGCAGCATCGAGGAACTGGGCGAGCGGGACATCCTTGCAGGCATCGAGCACCAGGCGCGGCAGGGCGTGGACTACATGACCGTGCACGCGGGCGTGCTGATGGAGCACCTGCCCTTCGTGAAGAAGCGGCTGATCGGCATCGTGAGCCGCGGCGGCTCGCTGCTGGCCAAGTGGATGCTGAAGCACGGCAAGCAGAACCCCATGTACACCTTGTGGGACGACATCTGCGAGATACTGCGCCGTTACGACGTGACCTTCTCGATCGGGGACGGCCTGCGCCCGGGCGGCCTGGCCGACGCCACCGACGCCGCGCAGCTGGCGGAACTGGAAACGCTGGGCGAGCTGACCGAACGCGCCTGGGCGCACGGCGTGCAGGTGATGGTGGAAGGGCCGGGCCACGTGCCCTTCGACCAGATCGAGTACAACATGAAGCTGCAGCGCCGGCTTTGTCACGGCGCGCCTTTCTATGTGCTGGGCCCGCTGGTGACGGACATGTTCCCCGGCTACGACCACATCACAAGCTGCATCGGCGCCACCGCGGCTGCCTACCACGGCGCCGCCATGCTCTGTTACGTGACGCCCAAGGAACACCTGGGCCTGCCCAAGAAGGACGACGTGAAGCAGGGCTGCGTGGCGTATAAAATCGCAGCGCACGCTGCAGACGTGGCGCTGGGCATTCCCGGCGCGCGGGACAGGGACGACGAGCTCACCAGGGCGCGCGCGGCGCTCAACTGGGAGAAGCACTTCGAGCTTTCCTTCGACCCGGACCTGGCGCGCGCCTACCACGACGAAGACCTGGACGTGGATACCGACTTCTGCGCCATGTGCGGACACGACTGGTGCAGCGTGCGCATCAGCAAGGAGATCACGCAGTTCGTTTCCGGGAAGGACGAGAACTACGCCTGGGAGAAGCCCAAGGTCAGCGCGGCGCTCACCGCGCAGCAGCGCGAGATTCTGGAACAGCGCGGCGTGCTTTCACCCGAGGCCATCCACCGCCTGGCCGCCAAGACCCGGGGCGACGTGGGCGCCGCGCACGGCGAAAAGGCCGCCTGCCACAGCGACCTGGTTTCCCGTGAAGAAGCGGAGCAGATCCAGCAGCAGCAGCAGGGGAAGCAGCAGGGGCAGGGCGCCGGGGAAACGGTCGACGGCCCGGCGGCGGGGGCTTCTTAGCGCGGCGGCCCGTTTGAGGTTGCCGGTGCGGGCGCATCCGGCGCCGCCGATTCCTGCGGAGCGCCTTCCGGTGTGTTTGGCGTGTCCGTTGCGTTCGTTGCATTCGGCGGCGTATCCGCCTCGTTCGCCTCGTCCGGCGCCCCGGATGTTGCCGTCGCGCCCGCCGGCTCCCGGCCCTCCGATTCCCACTGTATCAGCCGGTAGTCGAAATCCTCTCCGCCCGGACGGTTGAACTTGACCACTTCAAAATAAGGGGAGAGGTCGAAGTCCCGGGGCGTAATCAGGGTCGGGCTGCGCATCTTGAAAAGCCCCGTGTAACGTTCCGGGTGCTCGTATCCGACAATGCGCTCCAGCAAC
>CAZJXU010000087.1:0-2275 GCA_964550095.1 uncultured Spirochaetales bacterium
CCCAGCAGGGCCGCATCCACTTCCCGCACCCGGTCCGCAAGCTGCGATTCCGCCGACATGCGCTGCACCGCAATGCGCAGCGCCACCCCGCCCGCGCCGCGCACCGTCACCAGGGGACGCTCCGCCTCTTCGGCATGGAGCGTCGCGCGGGGCGCCGCGCACAGCAGCAGGAACAGGATGAAGGCGGCAGCAAAAACGCGCGCAGTGCGATGCCGAGACGCCGCGGCCAAGACGAGCGCAACCGGGTGATGCGTCGACGTAACAGCGAACGCAACCGGTCGGCGCGGGGCCTGTGCGGCGAACGCAACCGGGCGATGCGTCGACGTAACAGCGAACGCAGCCGGGCGGCGCGGGACCTCGGCAAAGGCGAACGCAGTGCGCCGGCGCCGGGTCGCGCCCGCCTTGCATTGGTGTTTCATCCTCATCAGGGCGCCTCCCGCCTCGGCGTCATGCGTATGGTCCAGTTGCCGGGCTCGGGCGGAACCGGCAAGGGGCTCGCGTTATGCAGCGCCCTTTCGACACTCGAATCAAAAACGGTGTTCCCCGAGCTGCGGCGCAGCGTCACCCGGCGCACGGCGCCGCTCGCATCCAGAAGCACGATGGCGTCTGCATACAGGTTGTGGTCGCGAAGTTCCGGCGGCAACACCCAGAAGGGCCGCACGTGCGTATCCACCCTGCGCATCCAGAGCCGCTGCCGCCAATCGACTTCGGCGCCGGGCAAAGCGCTCGCCGCATCGACCGCCGGCGCATCTGCCGACGGCGCCTCGTCCGCGGCGGGCGGGCGCTCCTGTGCCGGATGCGGGGGCGCGCTTTCGCCGGCCTCGCTGCGGAAACGCTCCAGCAGTTTCGAAAGATCTGCGGGCGGCGGCCGGGTTTCGTCCAGCGGGCCCGGCGTTTCGGGCAGCACCACGGCTTCCGGCGGCAGGTACACAGGCGGCGCCTGATCCGCGGGCGCAGGCGCAGGCAAATCAGGCGCCGGGGCCGGCGGCGGCGCCACCAGCTCCACCAGCACGGCCTCGCCCGGCAGCGTGAAGGCACCCTGCCCCGTCGGTGTGAGTGACCACGTTGCAGCCAGCAGCAGGTGCGCGCCGCAGGAAAAAACGAGCATCCACCGGAAGCGGCGCTGCGCGTCTTCCTGCCAGGGCGTCGCGAATGTCTCCACGGTAACAGCCACCCGCGGCTTACTCCGGCTCGGTGACAATGCCGAGCCGGACGGCGCCCGCGCGTCTGGCTGCAGCCAATACCCGGGCGACCGTGCCGTAAGGCGCATCTTCGTCCGCTTTCAGGTAAATCGCTTCGTCGCCGCGCGACGCCAGCACCGCCTTGAGTTTTTCCGCCACGTCCGCCATGGACACCTGCTGGTCGGCGACAAATATCGTCCCGTCCTTTTGCACGAACAGCATGAGCGGCTCGCTCGGCAGGCGCAGCGGCGTGGTCGTCGCGTCGGGCAGGTTGACGTCGATGCCCTGTTCCAAAAGCGGAACGGTGACCATGAAGATGATCAGCAGCACCAGCATCACGTCCACAAAGGGCGTGACGTTGATCTCCGAAAGCGGGCGATGCGCTTCCGCTTGCGACCAGGCGGCGGTCGGCATCAGGCATCCCTCCCGGTCTGCGCTGTCTGCGCTGCCCCTGCGGCCTGTGCGGCGGGTGCGGACATCAGGTCTGCCCCTCCGCCCCGGTCGTCCGCGCGGCCTGTGCGGCGGGTGGCTTCGGCGCGGCTTCCGGCTTCGGCGCGCCTTGCGCCTGCTCGAGGTTTTCGGCGACCAGGGCGATTTCCAGGGAAAAGTCGCGCAGCCGGGAAACGAAGTGGTTGTAGAACACGGTCGCCGGAATGGCGGCCAGCAGACCCACCGCGGTGGCGACCAGCGCCTCGGCGATGCCCGGCGCCACCACCACCAGGCTTGCATTGCCCGAGATGCCGATGCCGGTGAAGGCGTTGATGATGCCAACCACGGTTCCGAACAGGCCGACGAAGGGCGCGGCGCTGCCCGTGGTAGCCAGGAAGGAAAGGCGCGCTTCCAGGCGTTGCCGCTCGCGGCCGGAGGCCCATGCGACGCCCGGCGCGCCGGCCCGGCCTGGCGCTGCATCCCGCGCTTCCGCCGCGGCCAGGTAAACGACAGCCGCCGGGGAGCGGCCGCATTGGCGCGCGGCCCGCATGCTCGCTGCCGGGTCGCCCTTTCTGTACACGGAAAAGAAGGCCGCGCTGTCACGCGCCGCGCTGCGGAACTCCCGCCACTTGAATGCGATGACGGCCCAGGAGACCACCGAGGCG
>CAZJXU010000088.1:0-2016 GCA_964550095.1 uncultured Spirochaetales bacterium
CCAGAGGCGCGGGCAGGTAACCATCGGGCGAAGCGTGGTGCTCCGAAACCTGAAGCGCCGCGCAGCCCCGCGCTTCCCCCCAGGCCGCCATCTCCAGCGCCGCCTCGTATAAATCGGGCAGCGCGTGCGGGCCGTCCATCGCCCGCATGTCGAAGCGCATAGTGAACATCGTTGATCCTGTTTTTTCGCTGTTTTCCGCTTTCTTTTCGGGTGGGCGAAGTGGAAACGCAGACCGCGCGCCTGCCTTACCCCCCTACTCCCTACCACCTGCTTTGGCGAGCGCTACGCATCGTGCTTTCCGTATTTCCTTTGCAGCCAGTCCTGGAACGAAGGGATCGGGCACTCGTACCGGGTCGTGTCGGTCCGCCACAGCATTCCGCGGTGCTCCATGCGCAGCACGAAACCCCTGATGTCGATATCGCCGTGCTTGTTCTTGCGGGGGGTCGTGAGGGTCGGCAGGAGTTCGCCCGCCAGTGTTTCGGGGTACCTTCCGTTTTGCGTCGTCGCCCATATAACGACCAGTGTGGCGACTTCCCTTTCTTCGGGCGTGAAGTCCGCGGCCAGCTCCGCGTAGTAGCGATCCTTCCGTTTCCCGATCGCCTGCCCGGCCTCGGCGATCATGCCCGGGTTCAATTCGCCGCCGTGCAGGATGATTACTTCCGCCGTCGCAAGGAGAACCGTATTGAGGTGATGCGGAAAGCGCGCGCTGTGCTCCACCGCCATATCCTTCCACGCTTGACGCTCGCCTTCCGGCGCCCCGATCTCGTACCTCTCCAGCATCGCCTCCATCGCTTCCGCGCAGTCTTCGTCGTTCAGCATCGGCAGCTCGACATGGTACCCGCTCGCGAGCCTCTGTATTCCCACACTTTGGAGTGTGGCCAACGAATCGGACAGGCCCGTGAGCACGGTAACGATGGGAAGATCGTGCATTCCCAGGTGGAGCATGCCGTAGATACCCAGGTTGTCTTTGTCCGAGCGTTGCGCCTCGTTGATCATCAGCACCACGAAGGGCATTTCCAGGGCGTCTATCCCAAAGAGTTCCCCGCCTGGATCATCTTTATCGAGCTGGTCGGCCAGAATGCGGGCGCCCTGCGACAACGGCCTCATGCTTGCGTCATCTCGAAGCCTGCGCGCCTCGAGGGCGCAGAGCTTCATGAGCGACTCCTCGGTCTGCAATTGCCCCGGCTCGGCCCTGACCACCAGCGGCGTTCCGAATGACTCGAGCTTGAACCTTTCCTGAATCGCCTTCACGAACCTGGGCGGCTCTTGTGCTTTCTCTCCGGGCTCGCCTCCAGGAACGCCCTGGGCGAGAGCCTGGGCTTCCGCCAGCAGCGCAGACTTGCCCATACCGGGCGGGCCCGTGAAGAGGAGCACGCCGGGCTCGTCGTCCCTCGCCCCGAGGTCGCGGCTCGTCCTTCGCCTGACCATCTGGACGCAGGCGCTCTCGATAAACTCCAGCTCTTCCTTCCGGCCGACGAAGAACTCCGCCCTGCCGCGGCTTTCGCCCTTCGATTCGACGAACTCTCTCAGTCCTTCCAGATCTGCCGCCATCGTCCGCCTTCCTGTTGCTTTCGCCCGCGCATCCCGGCCCGCCGTATCGGCCCGTTCTTCTCATGGAGCATAGCATATAAGTGCGCCTCGCCCCGCGCATCATGCCAGGCGACGCCGTTCACCCCTTTGCAGCGCGCTTCTCCATGCGACAGTGCGGAACGCCCGCCTCTTCGAAAGGTTCGCCGACGCTGCGCCAGCCCAGCCGATCGTAAAACGCCTTCGACGCCAGTTGCGCGTGCAACACCAGGCTCGGCATGCCCCGGCGCGCCGCCTCCGCCTCCACCGCCTCCATCAATGCACGGCCGACCCCCTGCCCGCGCAGCTCCGCCAGCACCGCCACGCGCTCCACCTTGGCCCGCTCGCCGGCGAGCGGACGCAGCCGCGCGCAGCCTACCGCCAAATCGCCCCGCCAGGCCAGAAAGTGGATGCACTCCGCATCCCTGCCGTCCAGTTCTTCATCCCGTG
>CAZJXU010000089.1:0-1612 GCA_964550095.1 uncultured Spirochaetales bacterium
GCCCACGCTGAACACGTTCAGCAGCAAAAAGGTGAAGCTGTTGGCGAAGGGCAGCGCGTCGGGCAGGCGCGAGAGCCGCATGCTGATGAACTGCGCCGCGGCCAGCACCACCGCGGCCGCCGCGGCCAGCAGCCAATCGCGCTTGCGACGCCGGCGTTCCTCTTCGGAAAGCGGCGGCCTGGTGGGCCTGGAACCGATGATGGGTCTGGCCCCGATTTTGCGGCCTTTTGTCATGGCGCCTCCCTGCCCTGCTTTGATCTGCTCTGCCGAGTTTATGCAAGGCGCGGGCGAGGTGTCAAATCACCCAGAAGGCAATCCAGCACCGGCGGCGAAAAAATCGCCCCCGGAACACCCGTCCAGGGTATGCATGAACGCATGCACGGGCGGCGGAAATCTGGTAGAATGCCCCGGAAGTCTGCACTGGAGGGGCCGGCGCGGCCTGTGCCAACGCCGGCGCCCATCCCGGAGAGGTCTCACGTCATGGCAAGAAAAAACCTGCCGAGCGGCATTGACAGATTCAGCAAGATTCGTGAAGAAGGCAGTAACTACTACTACGTGGACAAGACCGACTTTATTGCGCGTCTGGCAATGAAGGAAGGCCACTACTTCCTCTCGCGGCCCCGGCGCTTCGGCAAGACCCTGCTCGTCGATACCCTGAAAAATTTGTTCGAAGGAAAAAAGAAGCTGTTCGAGGGGCTTTACATCTACGACAAGTGGAACTGGGAAGTGGAGTACCCGGTGGTGCGGCTGGGGTTCGGCGGGGGGGAATTTGCGGAACACGGACAGCTTCGTGATGACATCATGGAGCGGCTCGATGAGGCGGAGGAACAGGCCGGCGTCTCCACCGGAGCGAAAACCGTAGCGGGACGCTTCCGGCGCCTGATCAACAAACTCGCCGAGGAAAAAGGGCAACGCGTCGTGGTGCTGGTGGATGAATACGACAAACCGATCTTTGATGCGCTCGAAACAGAGGAGGTCGCAAAGGCCAACCGGAAAATTCTGCGCGGACTCTACGGCACCATCAAGGAATGCAACGCGAACATCCACTTCAGCTTCCTGACCGGGGTGACCAAGTTCTCACATGCCGGCATCTTCTCGGGGCTCAACAATCTGACCGACATTACGCTGGAGCGGGAGTTTTCGTCGATCTGCGGCTATACGGACCACGACCTCGACACCGTGTTCGCGCAGGAGCTGAAGAAGTTCGACCGCGAGAAGATCAAAAGGTGGTATAACGGCTACAACTGGCGCGGCAAGGAAAACGTGTACAACCCCTTCAGCATTCTGCAGTTGTTCCGCAAGCGTGAGTTTGAATCGTGGTGGTACCACACCGGCACGCCGACTTTTCTGATCGATGCGCTGAAGAAGCGCGGCGGCATCGGCACGCTGGGCCTCGATCGAATGAGTGCGAACAACGAGCTGCTGTCCTCCCTCGAGATAGGCAAGATGAATGTTCCCGCCCTGCTGTTCCAGACGGGCTACCTGACCATCGTCGGCGAGGAGAAGGATGAGGGGGAAGAAGACGGGACTTTCTACCGCCTGGGCTACCCGAACCTCGAGGTGCGACAGAGCCTGCACTGGTCGCTGCTCGACGACCTGACGGAGGGCGTCA
>CAZJXU010000090.1:0-4352 GCA_964550095.1 uncultured Spirochaetales bacterium
GCCTGGTCGCGGCGCCTGGCAATGCATACGCCCGAGAACAGCATGGTGGCCCGCTTGGCCGGCGCCCGCAGCAAAGCCCGGCCCGAGCACGTAGTTGGCGCGGCGCGCGAGGGCGACGCTTTCGCCCTGGCGGAAATGGAGCGCTTCAATCACTACCTGGCCATCGCGGTGGTGCACCTGGTGTACCTGCTGGCGCCCGAGGTGGTGGTGCTGGGCGCCATCCCCAGCGCCGCCGGCGAGGCGCTTTGCATAGGCCCGCTGCGCGAGAAGGTGCTTGCGCGTCTCTGGCCCGTGCAGCGGGCGGGGCTGGCGATCCGGTCGATCAGCCTCTCCGAGCGCCTGCCGGAATACGCGGGGCTGTGCGCTGCGCTCGAAGCGGGCAACGCAGGTGACGCCGGGGCCGACCGGAACCCCGCGTGAAAACGAAAACGCGCGCCACGATACAAACGCGCCCGGTCAACATGCACGCGCCGCTGCATCAGCGCCGCCAAAGTTGTTCACACTCCGGTCGTTTCAATGCTGTGCGCGCCGGGCGATGCGCATCCGCAACCCTCACTCCGCCTCTCCGGTCGCGGCCTGTTCCACTTCCCGGCGCAGGCTGTCGAAGCACCCGGCGCGGATCGCTTCGCGCGCGCGTTCCATCAGGCGCAGGGTGAAGCGCAGGTTGTGCAGGCTGGCGAGGCGCTGGCCGAGCCTTTCGTTGATGCGCAGCAGGTGGCATACATAAGCGCGGCTGTAGCGCGCGCAGCAGGGGCAGTCGCAGTCCGCATCCAGCGGCCCGAAGTCCTGCCGGAAGCGGACGCTCTTCAGGTTCAGACGCCCGGCGCCGGTGAAGGCCACGCCGTGCCTGCCGTGCCGGGTCGGCACCACGCAGTCGAACAGGTCCACCCCGCAGGCCATGGCCGCCACCAGGTCTTCGGGCCGCCCGAGGCCCATCAGGTAGCGGGGCTTGTCTTCCGGCAGCAAGGCATCCGCTTCGGCGATCATCTCCGTGCGCAGCGCCGGGCTCTCGCCGAGTCCGAGCCCGCCGTGCGCATACCCGTCAAAGCCCAGCGCTGCGGTGTGGCGCGCGCTCTCCCGGCGCAGATCGCCGTAAATGCCCCCCTGCACAATGCCGAACAGGGCCTGCGCGCCGGAGCCGCCTCGCCGCCGCGCAGCCAGGCCGCGCTCGGCCCAGCGCAGGCTGCGCTCCATGGCCGATGCGGCGCGTCCCTTGCCCGGGCGCTCGCCCCCGTCCATGTCCACCACTTCGTCCAGCACCATGGCGATGTCCGCCCCCAGCGTTTCCTGGATGGCGACGGCGCTTTCCGGCGTGAGTTCGCGGCGCCGGCCATCCACGGGCGAGTTGAACACCACGCCGGCTTCGCTGATCCTGGCGCGCCCAGCCAGCGAATGTACCTGGAAGCCGCCGCTGTCCGTCAGCCACAGCCCCGGCCAGCCCGTGTAGGCGTGCAGGCCGCCGGCCGCGGCGACGACAGCTTCGCCGGGCCGCTCGTGCAGGTGAAAGGCGTTGGCGAGTACGATTTCCGCGCCGAGCGCCTGCAGCTCCGCGAAGTCCACGCCGCGCACCGCGCCGTAACTGGCCACCGGCGCAAAGGCGGGAGTCTGAACCGTCCCGCGCGGCGTTTCGATGACGCCGCAGCGCGCGCCGCCCGAACGCGCGTGCACGGTAAATGCGAGCACGCCGGTCACGAGATCCACATCGCATCGCCGTACGAGTAGAAGCGGTACGCGCGGGCGATTGCCTCCCGGTAGGCGTGTAGCACCCGCTCTCGTCCGGCGAAGGCCGCCACCAGCAAAAGCAGCGACGAAGCGGGCAGGTGAAAGTTGGTGAGCAGGCCGTCCACCACGTGGAACGCGCTGCCCGGGCGCAGGAACAGCCGCGTCTCTCCGGCGCCGGGCGCAACCGTTCCGTCGCCCGCGTGCGCGTGTTCCAGCACGCGCGCACTGGTGGTGCCCACCGCCAGCACGCGCCCGCCGCTGCGTCGCGCTTCGGCAACCGCATCGGCCAGGGCGTCCGGCAATTCGTAACGCTCGGCGTGCAGATCGCCGCGCGTGAGCGATGCCTCGTCGAGCGGACGAAATGTCCCCGCCCCGATGTGCAGAGTGAGCGTGTGCACGTGCACGCCCGCGCGCCGCAGTGCATCCAGCAGCGGCAGGTCCAGGTGCAGGCCCGCGGTGGGCGCCGCCACCGAGCCGGGCGTTTGCGCATAGACGGTCTGGTAGCGCTCCATGTCCCGGTCATCTGCGCTGCCGCGCCGGATGTAAGGCGGCAGGGGCATTTCCCCCAGTTTATACGGGTCGAGCGCCGGGTCGAAGGCCAGGTGCACGCTGCCGTCCGCAGCAAGGGCGACCACCTCCGCGTCCGCGGCGCGGGCGCCCCGTTCAAAACGAAACTTGCGGCCGACGGCGAGGCGTCCGCGTGCGCGCAGCAACGCGCGGTACACACCCGGGCGCTCCGTGCCTTCCAGAAGCAGCGCCTCTGCGCGGCCGCCGCTTTCCTTGCGTCCGCGCAGCCTGGCTGTCTCCACCCGCGCAGCGTTCAGCACCAGCAGGTCACCCGGGCGCACCAGGCCGGGCAGGTCGCGCACGTGCAGGTGTCCGAGCGCGCCGCTTTGCCGGTCCAGCGTCATCAGGCGCGCCGCGTCTCGCCGCGGGCTCGGCCTTTGCGCGATGCGCTCCGCGGGCAAGTCGTAGTGGTAGTCCGCGAGTCGCAGCCTTTCACTCACGCGAGGCCTCCCGGGCGAGCGCGTCCAGCAGGGCGGGGCGCTCGCGAATGGAATCCCAGGAAAACAAGGCGCTGCCGATGTTCCCGGCCTCCCGCGCGAGCCGGAGCTGAGCCGCACCGGCTTCGGGCCGCTCGGCAAAGAGCCAGGCGCCGAGGCCCACCAGCAGCGCGCGGCCGGGCACCGCCAGGCCGGAAAGCGCCTCGATGCCGTAGCGCAGGCGCCTTTCGTCGCGCGTGTAAAGCATGGGGACCGCGAAGTCCAGCGCGCCCGCGTCCAGCCAGCCGAGCCAGTCCTGCATGTCCACCAGGTAGGCGCGCTCCCGGTCTGCAATCACGGCCGCCGAAACTTCGATGCCCGGGCGCTCGGCGCGCGCCCGCTCTGCCAGCTTCGCCACCAGCGCAAAGAGCTGCGCGCGTCGCCAGTCGTCAAAGGCGTTGTGATTCTTTTGCCGCGCGCCGAAGGGCGCCCTGAGCCCCGTTTCTTTTTGGAAGCGCGCCCGCGCGGCTTTGCCGTAGCCGAAGGAAAGACCGACGCCGAAGCGCGAGCCGGGCGTAAAGGGCAGGGCGTCCGCGTAGCGGATGTAGTCGAAGTGCAGGCCGTCGAGCTTTGGGTGCGCCTGCAGCAGGTCGGCAAAGAGTTCGCCCAGGTAAGAGCCCAGTTCCGGCGCGGCCGGGTCGAGCCAGAGCGCCGGCGTGCCCATGCGGTACCAGGCGCGGTCCGGGGCGGGCGGCTCGAAGTTCGGGTAGTCGAGCAGCGAGCGCCCCTTGTGATCGACCAGCACCACTCCGGGGCCGAGCACATCCAAAAGCGGCGCCTCGCGGTTCTGCGCCAATGACAGCACGTTGACCCAGGCGTGCACGCGAAGACCGCGCGCATGGGCTGCATCCAGCAGGCGCGCAAGGCCGCTTGTTCCTTCGGCATCCAGCGTGCGCGCGGTGGGCGCTGCATCGGCCAGCTCGGTGGCGAACCAGGCGCGCCCGCCCCGATAGACCTGCACAAAAAGATCGCTCACGCCCAGCGCCTTCGCGTCGTTCATCAACTCTGTGATGCGCTGCGGATGTTCGAGCACGCGCCCCGTGCCTTCGCACAGCACCCACATTCCCCGGCGCGTTTCCGGCGGCGCGTCGTGGCCGGAAACGACACCGGCGCCCGGCAGTGCGCCGTGGCTTTCGCTGCGCCGGTCGTCACCCGGCGCATTCGCGTGTGACGCGGCGGGCTGCACGCCCGGCTGCTGCGCACTGCAGGCGACGAGCAGTGCGGCGCAGGCGAAGAGCGCTGAAAGGAGAGGCCGTCTGGGCGTTTTCAGGGTTTGCTTCACATGCCGACGCTAGCAACTCGCCTTGCCAACCGGCTTCCGCACAGCGCCACGCCCGGCAGCGGGCCGAATTTCCGCGAGGCCGGCGTCACGCACAGCCCGCCCCTGGCGACGGCCCGGCTGCTGCGGAAGAGGTACCTTTGTCGCTAGAATGGGCCCGAACGTCGAGGGCGCCGCCCGGTGTGTGAGGCATCTTGAAGTCCAGGCCGGCCTGCAAGGCGGCGCCGTGATGGGCGCCCGGCGAGTGGGCGCTGTGTCGTCCTGAATGGGAGCCGCCCGCTGCATGGAGCGGGCATGACTTGCCAACG
>CAZJXU010000091.1:0-2813 GCA_964550095.1 uncultured Spirochaetales bacterium
CAGCGGCGTGCCGACGACGGTGCTGCGCCTGCCGATGGTGCTGGGCCCGGGGGAAAGCGCCGTGCGCGCCCTGGCCGCACAGGCCGCGTCCCCGCTGGTGCTGCTGCGCTCCGGCGGCTGCAGCCTGGAACAGCCGATTGACGTGCGCGACGCCATTGCTGCCGTGCGCGGCGGGCTGGCCGACGCCACGGGCGCCTCGGCGGCGCTGGACCTGGCCGGGCCGCAGGTGATGACATACAGGGAGTTGCTGGAGCGCGTGGCGGCGCTCTCGGGCAGGCGCCCGCGCATCCTTTCGGCGCCGCGCCTGCTGGTGCGCGGCTTTGCGGCGCTTTGCGAAAGGTGGCTCGACAACCCGCCCCTGACGCGCGCCATGCTCGAGGTACTGGAACAGGACGACAGCATCGACCCCCTGCCCGCCGTCCGGCGGCTGGGCATGCAACTCACCGCGCCGGAGGAAACGCTACGCTTCTGCTTTAGCGAGGATTCACATTGAACAACGAGTCGCCGCCTGAAAACACGCAGCGCACAGCGCGCTCGCCCTGGTACAAGCTGCTGCCGTGGGTGATCACGATACTCTGCTTCACCTGGCTGTACTGGAAAATAGACGCGGCGGCCGCCGTCCAGGGCGAGCGGGCCATCCCCTACCTGGCCGGGATTTTCGCAGGCGTGGACTGGCCGGCGTGGCTGGGCCGGATGGTCCCCTACTCGGTGCTCTACCTGGCGATAGACACCCTGACGCTGTGGCTCGCCATCAACTGGTTCAACGCCAAAGTGCGTTACACCACCCTGCTGCCGGTGCGCGCCGCCGCCTACATTATTTCGCTGCTGAACGAGCAGGTCGGCAAAGGCGCCATAGCACTGTTCATGTACCGCACCCGCAAGGTTCCGGGCGCGGCCATCGCCTCGACCATGCTGTTTCTGATGTTCTGCGAGTTTTACTACCTGCTGATCTGGGCGCTGACCGGTTACGGCTTCGCAGACCCGGCGCTGACCGAAAACACCACGGTGGCGCGCGTGCTCTTCATGCTGCCGCTCGTCGCCCTGGCCGCGGGGGCGGTTTTCCTTGCCGTGTTTTGCATCTTCCGGGCGAAGGTCGGCGAGGGCCTGGCCCTGCGCGAAAACAGCCTGTTCGGCGCATTTCGCCGGGCAAAACCCGGCTACTACTTCGCGATCATGCTGGTGCGCTCTCCTGCCATGGTATTTGCGATCCTGGTGTATGCCGAGGCCGCGCGGCTCTTCGGGCTCGACATTCCCCCGCACAGCATGCTGACGCTGCTGCCCATCATTTTCTTCGGCACCCTGGTGCCGGGGCCCTTTCGGGCCGCGGCCATTGCGCTGTGGTCCGTGCTGGCGCCGGAGCAGGACCCCGGGCGCATCGCGGCCTTCGGTTTCGTCCAGCACAACTTCTTCGTGCTGTTCAATGCGGTGATCGGTTTGCTCTTCCTGCCGAATGCGCTCGGCAAGCTCTACGCCGAGCCCGGCGACAAGCAAAACGATTCTCCCTCGTAAGGGCGCGGGCGAAGAAGCCAAACGCGCGGACGGGCGGGCGCGCGGATGACCCGAACAGGCGCGCCAAGCGAACGCGCACGGGCAGGCGCGAGCAAGCGCGCCAGGCAGATGCGCACAGACGGCGCAAGCGAATGGGACGGCGCGAACAAACGCACCAAGTAGATGCGCACAGCAATGCAAGCGCGGGCGACACGGGCGAACGCGCACGGGCAGGCGCGAACAGGCGCGCCAGGCGGGAAAGCGGACAAACGCGCTATGCGCCGAGGCCGCCGCGGCGCGCCTGGCGCAGGCGGGCGAAGCCCTGCTCCCCGATGGAAAAGAGCGTGGCGGCCAGCAGCAACCAGGCGAAGATGGAAAGGTTGCAGGGCGACGCCAGGCGCTGCGCCCACGCAAACGGCGAGAGCACGTCGCGCACCAGGGGCGCGCCCAGCAATACAAAGTAGGCAATGCCGTTCCAGCGCCCCAGCAAACCGGCGCGCAGCGAGGGCCGGGCATCCGGGTGCGCGCGAAAACGAAAGCCGGCGGCGTACTGCAAGAAGGCCAGGGCGACAACGGGCGGAAGCCAGGGCGTGATCTCGCCCCGAACGGCCAGGGCGGCCAGGCCCGTCACCACGAACACCGCATCGGCGCCGTGGTCGAGCAAGGCGCCCCGGGGCTGCACCGCACCGCTGCGCCGGGCGAGCGGCCCGTCCGCCAGGTCGGTGGCAGTCGCCAGCGCAAAAATGCCGAGCGCGAGCAGGGCGGCCTCCGACAGCATGGCGTACAACAATGCAGGCGCGGCCAGCAGGCGCAGCAAGGTCAGCGCGTTCGCAACCCGCTTCAACCCTTCGGCACGTCGGTATGACGCCATCGCCCCGCAGCATACCGCAGGCTATGTTCCGACCGGGCCCTGACGCCGGTTCGGGCCGGTGGCTGAAACGGCCTGGCCTGCCGGGCCGGCAGGCCGGGCGAAGCCGACCGGGCGGGCCGGGTTCGGCCGCGTTCCGATCGGACCGATCAAAGGCCGACCGCGAGCCGCCGGACCGAGCAAAGCGGGCCGGGTTCGACCGTGGTCCGCTTGGACCAACCACGCCGACCGCGAGCCGCCGGGTCGAGCAAAGCAGGCCGGGTTCGACCGCGGACCGATTGGAGCGATCAAAGGCCGACCGCGATCCGACCGAACCGACCGGAGATTTTCAGCCCCGCGCCAAGCGCCACGGTCGGCCGCCGGAAGGCGATGCGACCGGTCGCGCACAGGAGACGCAGACTTGCAAAAACGCCTCGCATCTCGCCGGGCGCGTGTCGGCGCACTGCTGCCGCGCATC
>CAZJXU010000092.1:0-3206 GCA_964550095.1 uncultured Spirochaetales bacterium
TTTGCGGCGGCGCTCATTTCAGCCCCGTCGAGCCGAATCCGCCCTCGCCTCGCAGAGTTTCCGGCAATTCCTGCACCTCCTGCCACGCCAGGCGCGCCACCGGCGCCAGCACCAGTTGGGCGATACGGTCGCCCCGCTCAATGATAAAGGTTTCGCTGCCCAGATTCATCACAATTACCTGCACTTCGCCCCGAAAATCGGAGTCGATGGTGCCGGGGGCGTTGGGCAGGACCACGCCGCTGCGCAGGGCCAGGCCGCTGCGCGGCCGCACCTGGGCCTCAAAGCCCTCGGGCACGGCAATGGCGATGCCGGTGGGCACCAGGCGCCGCTCGCCCGGCGCCAGATGCAGGGGCGCTGCGACCGCGGCGCGCAGGTCCAGGCCGGAGGCCCCGGGGCCGGCGTAGCCCGGCAGCGGCAGGCCCTCGCCCCCCGGCTTGCGGACCACCTGCACCTGCACGGGCGAACGCGCCACGGGCCCTCAGTCGGCGGAGGCGATGGCTTCGCCCAGCGCTTCCTTGCGCGAGAGGCGGATTTTCCCGCTCGGGTCGATGTCGATGCACTTGACCAGCACCTCGTCACCCTCGGCCACCACGTCCTCCACGCGCTCCACGCGCCCCTCCGCGAGCTGGCTGATGTGCACCAGGCCGTCCGTGCCGGGCAGGATTTCCACGAAGGCGCCGAAATCCGTGATGCGCTTGACGCGCCCGGTGTAGAGGCGATCAATCTCCGCCTCCTGGGTCAGCTCTTCCACCATCTCGCGGGCGCGCTTGAGGGCGGCCGCGTCGGGGGCGAAAATCGAAACGCGCCCGGAGTCGTCCACCTCCACCTTGGCCTGGGTCATCTCCTGGATGCCGCGAATCACGCGGCCGCCCGGGCCGATTACGTCGCGAATGCGGTCGGGCTTGATGCGGATTACGTCCATGCGCGGCGCCCAGTCGGAGAGTTCGCTGCGCGCGGCGAAGCCCGGCAGCGCCTCCTTCGTGTCGCGCTCCATGCAGTCGAGAATGTGCAGGCGGCCTTCGCGTGCCTGCTGCATCGCCTCCTCCATCACCTTCCAGTCCACGGCGTCGATCTTGATGTCCATCTGCAGGGCGGTGATGCCTTTCCGCGTGCCCGCCACCTTGAAGTCCATGTCGCCCAGGTGGTCCTCGTCGCCGAGAATGTCCGAGAGCACCACGTGGCGCGAGCCCTCCTGCACCAGCCCCATGGCGATGCCGGCCACGGGCGCTTTCAGGGCCACGCCGGCGTCCATCATCGCCAGGCTGCCGCCGCACACGGTGGCCATGGAAGAGGAGCCGTTGGATTCGAGCACCTCCGAGACCACGCGCACCGTGTAGGGGAAGCTCTCGATGTCGGGGATCATGCGCATCAGGGCGCGCTCCGCCAGATTGCCGTGCCCAACATCGCGGCGCGAAGGCCCGCGCAGCGGCCGCACCTCGCCCACCGAAAAGGGCGGGAAGTTGTAGTGCAGCAGGAAGGTCTTGGTGCTGCGCTCGTGCAGCGCGTCGATGGTCTGGGCGTCGGAGACCGAGCCCAAGGTGGTGTACACCAATGCCTGGGTTTCGCCCCGGGTGAAGAGCGCGACACCGTGCGCCCGGGGCAAGGGCCGGATTTCGCAGGCGATCTGGCGCACATCGGTGGGCGAGCGCCCGTCGATGCGCTGCCCCTCGTCCAGAATGCGCGCGCGCATCAGCCGGGAGCGCAGGCCATGCAGGATCTCCTTCAGCGAGCGCTCCAGCTTCGCAAGGCCGCTGCGCCGCTCCTCCACGTCCGCCAGGCTGCGCATTTCCACGGCTTCGCCCCGGTAGGAGTCGGTCAGGCGCTGCGTTACCTCGCTTTCGATTTTCCGGATGGCCTCGTAGCGCGGCTTCTTTTCCACGATGCGCACGGCCTCTTTGAGCCCTGCCTCGGCCTCGGCCGCTACCTGCGCTTCCAGGGCGCTTTGGTCCTCGGGGGCTGCGACTTCCATGCGCGGCTTGCCCGCGCGCGCCGCCAGTTCCTTTTGCGCCTCGATAACAGGCTGAATTTCCCGGTGGGCGTGCTGCAGCGCTTCCAGTATCTGCGCCTCGCTCTCCTCGTCCGCGCCGCCTTCCACCATCACCAGGGCGTCCTTCGAGCCGGCCACGATGAGTTCCAGGCCGCTCTCCTTCATCTGCTCGTGGGTGGGGTTGACGACCAGCGCGCCCTCTTCCCTACCTACGCGCACTGCCGCGATGGGGCCGGAAAAGGGCAAGCCGGAGACGGACAGCGCCGCGCCGACTGCGTAAAAGGCCACGATGTCCGGCGGGCAGACGCCGTCCGCGGCCAGCACCGTGGCGGTAATCTGCACCTCGTCGCGAAAACCCTCCGCGAAGAGCGGGCGAATCGAGCGGTCGATGAAGCGGCAGACCAGCACCTCGCGGTCGCTGAGCCGGGCTTCGCGCTTGAAAAAGCCGCCCGGGATTTTGCCGGCGGCCGAGGTCTTCTCCACGAAGTCCACGGTCAGCGGGAAGAAGTCGATGCCCTCCCGGGGCTTGGCGGTGTTGACGGTGGCCAGCACCACGGTGTCGCCGTAGGTGGCCACCACGCTGCCTGCAGATTGCTTGGCCATGCGGCCGGTTTCCAGTGTCAGGGTGCGGCCGCCGATTTCCAGCGACACGCTCTCGGGTTCAAACCAGTAGGACATGTGCCCCACCTCCTCCGTTCCGATGCGCCGGGATGGACGACAGGCATCGGGAGTGTGCGGCGCTGCCGGTTATTACGAATCGCTGCGATTTGAAAAACCGCCTGCGAAACGGGGGGCGGCAATTCGCAAGGCGCACGCTGCGCCACTTGTTGATTGCAAACTGCCGGTCCCCGCATTCCGCTCTGGCGAAACGCGAAACGACGCCGCTATGTGCCGCCCGACCCTCGGGCGGGATGCCGCTCTTTCCTCCTAGCGGCGAATTTCGAGGCGCGATATCAGCGCCTGGTAACGCTCGGGGGACTTGCCCCGAAGGTAGTTCAGCAAACGCCGCCGGCGGCTGACCAGTTTCAGCAGCCCGCGGCGAGAATGGTGGTCTTTCTTGTGAGTCTGAAAGTGCAGGGTGAGTTCCTTGATGCGGCCGGAGAGCAGCGCGACCTGCACCTCGCAGGAACCGGTGTCCCCCTCACCGGTTTTGTAGGCATCGATGACCTGTGCTTTGGATGCGGCTTCGCTCAAGGTGGCTCCTGGTGCGGGGGCTGCC
>CAZJXU010000093.1:0-3892 GCA_964550095.1 uncultured Spirochaetales bacterium
TCAGGACAGGGTCAGCACCATCACCGCCTTGGCGGCGTGCATGCGGTTTTCCGCCTGTTCGAAGACCCTGCTCTGCGGGCTTTCAAACACGGCGTCATCCACCTCGCACACTTCGGGGTGCGCCCGCGAGAACTCGGTGGAAAGGTCGTGCAGTGCAGGCAGGCAGTGCAGGTACAGCGTGTCGCTGCGCCCGCTGAGCGCCATCAATTCGGGAGTCACCTTGAAGTCCCGAAGCATCGCGCAGCGTTCCTCGAGCAATTGCTCCTCGCCCATCGACACCCAGGCATCGCCGTACACCGCGTCGCAATCGGCCAGGGCCTGCTGCGGCGTGTCGCTGACCCGGATGTGCGCGCCCTCCGCCGCCTCGCCGGAAAGTTCGCGCACCAGATCGGGGCCCGGTTGCAGCGGCCCCGGGGCCAGGATGCGCAGGTCGATGCCCATGCGGGCGGCCCCCACCATCAGCGAGGTGGCCAGGTTGTTGCGCCCGTCGCCCACGTAGCAAAGGCGCACCCCCTGCACGCGCCCCAGGCTCTCGCGCAGCGTCAGCAGGTCGGCCAGCACCTGTGTGGGGTGGTAGGCGTCGGAGAGCGCATTCCAGACCGGCACGCCCGCGTGCTCGGCCAGCTCGCAGGCCAGGCTGTGCTCGAAGCAGCGAAACACGATGCCGTCGAACATGCGCCCCAGCACCCGGGCGATGTCCCGCACCGATTCCTTTTGCCCGAAGCGGATGTCTTCCGGGGCCAGCACCTCGAGATGCGCGCCTTCGTCGGCGGCGGCCACGGCGAAGGCGGCCCGGGTGCGACACGAGGGCTTTTGAAAAATCAGCGCGATGTTCTTGTGCGCGAGGCGCTCTTTGAACACGCCGCTTTTCTTTTCCGCCTTGAGCGCGCCGGCGGAGGCCACCAGCTCCGCGATTTCCTCCGCCCCAAAATCGCGCAAGGTGAGCAGGCTGCGGCCCGCGAGCTTTGCGGCTGTGCTGTTCGACATGCTGAACTCCTGCGGCAGGACGTATCGGCTGCAAGCGGGCGCCTTGCCGGCGCCGTTGGCGAGCCCGCCCGCTGCCTTCGCAGGGAATTTACCGAATGACGCCGAGCGGCGTCAGTACCCGCTACGCTTTTTCGCGCCGCCAACGCGCAGCCGCGCAGCCGGCAAAAAGGCCCGTGCATGTCCCCGGTGTATCTGCAGCCGCAGGATTTCGTCGCCCCGCCGCCCCCCTTCCGGGTGGGGGAGGCGGGCCTGGTCCGGCTGAACGCGCAGGGCGCCCTGCACAGCGATACGCAGCTGCGCCTCTCCGCCAACTCCACGCACGCCCTGCTGGGCCACGGCGTGGTCGATGCCCTGCAGGCCCTGGGCATCGAAGGGCGGCTGGGCATTGACGGCGACGCGCTGGTGCCGCAGCGCCTGCTGGAGCGCGCCCGCGCCCTGTTCTACGAAGCGGACCGCAAAACCTACGGCGGCAGCTTCGAGTTCAGCGCCGGCTTCCTGGGCGATGTCGAATACCGCGTGCGGGTAAACAACCGCGAGTATCAGCGCACGCTCTCACGCTTGCAGTTTCTGCTGAGTACCGCCAGTATGGAGGGACACGCCGTGCGTCTTTGCATTCATGGACGTCCGGCGGCGGCAGCCACCCACATCAGTTGACAAGGCAATGTCCAATCAGAACGAAACAGACGGACAAAGCGGTGCGGAGCAGGCGCCTGTGCTCTCGGAAGATCGCGGCCGCGTGCGCCTGCTGACGTTGAACCGCCCGCACCGGAAGAACGCCTTCAACGAGGCCCAGTGGGACGCCTTCGCCGACGCCCTGCATGCGGCGCGCATCGATACCGAGGTGGCGGTGCTGCTGGTGACCGGCGCGGGCACGGACTTTTCTTCCGGGGTGGACCTCTCGTCCTTCGCCGCGGGCGCGCCGCAGCGCAGCGACGGCTTTCAAAGCGGCTACCACCGCGTGATGGACGCGCTGACCCGCTTCGACAAGCCGCTGGCGGCCGCGGCGCGCGGCGTGTGCATCGGCTTCGGTGCCACCTTCCTGTTTCACTGCGACCTCGTGTTCCTCGGCGAAAGCGCGCGCTTGCGGCTGCCCTTTGTCAGCCTCGGCCTGGTTCCCGAGGGGGCGTCCAGCTACCTGCTGCAAACCCTGGTGGGGCGGCGCGCCGCTGCAGAACTGCTGCTGGACTCCGGCTGGATAGAGGCGCAGCGGGCGCACGCGCTCGGCCTCGCCACGCAGTGCTGCCCCGATGCGGCGCTGCAAGACGTCGCCCTGGCGCGGGCGCAGCAGCTCGCCCGCATGCCGGTCTCCGCCCTGCAGGCCACCAAGCGCACCCTTTTGGCCGTGCACGCCGAGGCCATCGCTGCAGCCCAGCGTGCAGAAGACGCGGGCATGGCCGCCCAGGTCGGCTCGCCTGCCAACATCGAGGCGTTGCGCGCCTTCGCGGAAAAGCGACAGCCCGATTTCAGCAAGTTGTGACGAAGCGGAGCGGTGGCGACATCGGTGTCACTCGACCGATACGGCCAGCCGCCGTTGTCGGCACTGCTGGTCGCTACATCGGGCCATGACGCCGGCGCCGCCGGGGAATTTCTTCGGAACGGAAGCGTGATATGTTGCCGCCAGGACCGCTCGCTTGCCTGGTCGCGGCGGCGGGGCGCTCGCAACAAAAAAGAGGAGACATGATGCTCACCATCGCCGGAATCCTGAAGCTCGACCCCGCCAGGGCCGAGGAAGCCAGGCGCGCCATGCAGGAGATGATGGCCGAAACGCACAAAGAGACCGGCTGCAACGCCTACGTGTTCAGCGCCGATCTCAGCGAAGCAGGCGTGTTTCGCATCTTTGAAGAATGGGAGAGCGAAGCGGCGCTCAAGGCCCATATGGCCTCGCCGCACATGAAGGCCTTTCAGGGGAAGGCCGCGGCCTTCGGCGTATCCGAATTGACCGTGCACCGCTACGAAGTGAGCGGGAAGGGACCGCTGATTCCCTGATGCACGGGGCCGGGGAGCTGGTGCGGGACGGATCAGTGGTCCGCTGAATCCCTGAAGTGTGTATGTGCTGCTCGCGGCTGCGGTGTGGCGGCCGGGCAGCCCGGCAGCCGCGCATCAGCCGAGCTGCGTCATCCACATCCTGGCCAGGATGCCGCAGGCCGTGAAGAAGCTCGCCAGGCAGGCGCCGGCCGCGATGCGTCCCAGCCGGCGATGCCAGGCACGGGGGCCGTGCGCCGCCCCGGTCACTTCATCCGTCCGCGCAAAACGCCGCGCCAGGAACAGGGCCGCCGCGCCGGCGCCGAGCATGGTGAACACCAGCGCTTCGTGCAGGTAGAGGTTGCCCAGCGCAAAGGCGCTCCAGTCGCTTTTGTCCTCGGGGCCGAGCAGCAGGCGCTTGACCAGGTAGGCCGCCAGGAAAGCGACCACCAGGGTGGCAGCGCCCCGCATGGCGCGCCGGTGCGCCGCCACATGGCCGTGGCGCACCGCCCGCAAGGCGAAGCCGACCAGCCCGGCGATGACGCCCAGGTTGACCAGGGCCAGGGTCCAGAAAGCGATGCTCCAGTTCACCCCGTTTCCTCCGATGGCGCCTCGCCACGGTTTTGCAGGCGGCCGCTTGCGAAGTGCGCAAACCGTCCAGCCGCCCTGCAGCGACTCTCCGCGCACCCGGGCAGGCAGTCTGTAGCAGACAGGCGCAGCCAGCCCATGGCGGCCGGCCACGTTTCAGGACGACACAGGCGCACCGGGGGGGCAACAGAGGGGGTTGGCCCGGCCCCCGATGGTGATGTGTGTGATGTGTGAGGGGGTCATAAACCGTGTTGAACGGAGTTCATGACCCTGTTTCCGAACCGCCCGGCTGTGAACAGGCGGCTCGGTCGGAGGCCGGGCCGTGCGCTGCGGCGGCTGTGTACGCCGCATTGCA
>CAZJXU010000094.1:0-5949 GCA_964550095.1 uncultured Spirochaetales bacterium
GGGCTGCTCGGCGGACGCAGCGATTTTGCGGCCCGTTACGCGCAGCCCATCGCGGCCGGCGACGAAGCCGCGGCGGCACACCTTCGCGAACGCATCCGCCCCTTTGTGCTGCGCCGGCGCAAGGCCGAGGTGGCTCCGGAACTGCCGCCGCGCAGCGAGCTCACCTTGCACTGCGTGCTCTCCCGGGAAGAGCGCGAGTTGTACGACGCCGTGCACCTGCTCGGCAAGCAGCAGGCGCTGCGCGAACTCTCCGCAGGCGCCGGCATGCCGGCAGCGCTCACCGCGCTGCTGCGGCTGCGCCAGGCCTGTTGTCATCCCCGCCTGTTGCCGGGGCAGCGCCTCGAGCGTTCCGCCAAGCTCGAGCTGCTGATCGACCGCCTGGAAACGGCGGCGGCCGACGGCCACAAGGCGCTGGTCTTTTCGCAGTGGACGCGCCTGCTCGATCTTGTCGAGCCCAGGCTGCGCGCGGCCGGGCTGGGTTTTGTGCGTCTCGACGGCGCCACCCGGGAGCGCGACGCTGCTATCGCGCGCTTCCAGGCGGAAGACGGGCCGCCCGTGTTCCTGGTATCGCTGCGCGCCGGAGGCTTCGGGCTGAACCTGACCGCGGCCGACCACGTGTTTTTGCTCGACCCCTGGTGGAACCCCGCGGTGAGCGACCAGGCTGCAGACCGCGCGCACCGCATCGGCCAAAGCCGGCCGGTGCTGGTACACAACATGGTGGCGGAAGACACCGTGGAAGAGCGCATCATGGAACTGCAAAGGCGGAAGCGCGCGCTGGCTGACAGCGCGCTGGAAGCAGGCGCCGCCGGCATCACGCGCGACGATCTGCTGGCGCTGCTCGAATGAAAACGCACGACCGCGAACGGAACCAAACGGTGGATGCCGAACGAATGAAAACGCACGACCGCGAACAGGACCAGACGGTGGATGCCGAACGAATGAAGACGCACGACCGCGAACAGGACCAGGCGGTGGATGCGCGGGTGCGCACCGACATTGCGCAGCAGGGCTTTCACCTGGCGCTTTTCCCCGCAGCGGAGGGTGCGCCGGGCTGGGCGCACAGCATCGGTCTGTGGCAGCGCTTTGCACACCCCGAGCTGGTGGTGTTCGGCCCCGAACTGGAACTGCCCGCAAAGCTGCTGCAGCGCCTTTGCATCGAAGTGCGGGCCGGAAAAAGCTACCGGGACGGAGAAACTCCGCCGGGCATTTTGCAGGGGCCGGCGCCGGCCTTGCGAGGCGTGGCCGAAAGGTGGCTGCCGGTGTTCATGGGCAACGCCGCCTGGCACTACCGCAGCGAGGAATTCCCCGTGCTGCAGGTGTTCTGGCCCGACCCGGGCGGCGCCTTCCCCTGGCAGGCCCACGCCGACCCGGAATGGCGGCAAGCCCAGCCCCTGCTCTATGAAAGCGCCATCCACCTGGCGCTCAGCGAAGACGCCATCGACCTGCTGCGTAAAGAGGGCGCGCTGTAGTCTGTGACACGGCGCGGCGCTTGCACGGGCGGTTATGGTGCCGGGCGTGCGACCGGGGCGGGCATGCGGTCGGGCCGGGCATGTGGACGGGCCGGGGCGTGCGGTCGGGCCGGGCATGCGGTCGGGCCGGGGCGTGCGGTCGGACCGGGGCGTGCGACCCGGCCGGGCGTGCGGTCGGGCTGGCGCGTTGCGGTGCCGCCGGTCAGCCGCTGGGCCGCGCCGCAAGCGCCGCCGTGAAACAGGAGCCCCGTGATGACGAATGCAACCCAGGAACGCCGCCGCGAAAAAGGAGTTCAGTCATGACGAACGCAAATTCTGGACGCGGCCGGGAGACGCTGCTTCGCCTGCGCGCCTTTGCGGTGCACGCGATGACCGCGAGCGGCGCCGTGGTGGCGCTGCTGGCACTGCTCGCCGCCGCCGCCGCGGACTTTCGCGTGGCCGCCTTGTGGATGCTGCTCGCCCTGGTGATCGACGGCCTGGACGGCACGCTCGCCCGGCGCTTTGATGTCAAACGCTACGCCGCGCTGCTGGACGGCAGGCGCCTCGACGACATCATCGACTACCTGAACTACGTCGTCGTGCCGGTCTTCTTCCTGACCTGGAGCGGGCAACTGGAGCAGCTGTCGGTGGCGGCGGCGGTGCTGCTGGCCGGCGCCTTCGGCTTCGCCCGGGTCGAAGCCAAGACCCGGGACAACTTCTTCCTCGGCTTCCCCTCCTACTTCAACGTGGCCGCGATTTACCTGTGGCTGTTCGGCGTGAACGCCGCCTCCACCGCCAGTTGGCTGCTGGCGCTATCGCTCGCCGTCTTCGTGCCGCTGCGCTACGTGGCGCTCGGCAGCCTGCAGCGCTTCGTTTGGCCGAACCGGCTGGGCGCCATTGCCTGGGCGCTGCTGATGGCGCTGGTGCTGCTGGCGCCCGCACGCGCCGAGCGCTTCTTCCTGCTGGAACTCTCGCTGCTCTACCCCGCCTGGTACCTGCTGATGTCCTTCCGCATGGGCGGCTTTGAAAAGGCCCCCGGGCAAGGCGGCGCCGCGCCGCGCTGAAGCCGGGTTGCCGGTGCCTACGTGGTGATATCACCCAGAGAAGCCTGAAGCTTCATGATGTGATCCTGGGCTTTCCACTTCTTCTCAATTGCCGACTTGATTGATCGGCTGATCTCGGCAATTTTTTTCGGGTCTTTGTGAACCGGCAGAATGATGTCCTTCCACCGGTCTCCGATGTTGGGCAGGGTGGTATCTACAAAAACCATGGAGGGCACCTGTTTTTGAACGAAGCTCGACGAGAGAAGTGCGAGGAGGTAATACGGCGTGATCCCGTAGGCGTTGTCTTTCTCCAGAATTCTGAGTGTCAACAGTTCCCTCGTCAAAAGAATCTCGCTGTCCCTGGGAGAGGCCATTGCCACAGTTCCGATTCGGTAGCTGCCTCTCCGAACAAAGACAATGTCTTCGGCCTGGGGCTTCGTTTTGTTCTTAATCATTTTCTGGTATGTTTCCTCGGGTATTCCCGACACGGGGTTTCGGTACAGCTCCCAATTGACAATATCCTTCACACGAATGTACGGAATATCTCCGAGGCCTTTGACTTCAGAGGGCGGAGAGCCGTGTCCGTCCCAGGCACCCAAGACACCCTTCCTTACCAGGTCACCCAGCATGACCTTCATCTGGCCCTTCGCAACCCTGGGAAGGTTCATCAAGCCCATGTAATAAGAGGGTATCCAGTTTTCGCGAGCTTCAATCTTCGACCAGGGAACCAGAAAAGTGAATTCGTTCCCCTTGGCGCCGGGCGCATCGATTTCTTTCGCGACGATGGACAAGTCATCCTATAGCTCCTGCGAACCCGGCCTGTAGATGGGCTTGCCCTGGTGATCATGCCCCATCTCCTCGGGCGAAGCCATGATGACATGCCTGGACTGCCTAGCCCCCTTCTTGACGATCAGGAGAGATGTTTTGGCATTGCAGTGGGGCCGGAAGGTGTTGTGCGGAAGCCCAATGACCGCAACAATGCTCCCCTGACTTGAAATGAAGTGCCTGATGTACTGTGTCGTGGGCGCATGGAACACCGTCTCGGGAAGCACAATTGCAAGGGTTCCGTTCTTTTCCAACAGGTCGAAACAACGCTCCACGAACAAAACATAGGGGTCGCGTTCGCAAGCCTTGCCCTTGAGCCACTCACCTGAATCGGCGCTGAAATTCCACTGGTGACCGAGTTCGAAGTTCTTCGAGTCTGACTTCTTGACTCTGGTCTTCGCCCCGTACGGAGGTTTGGTCAGGATGAAGTCGAATTTCCGCAATGCGCCCTCGCGGACAAAAACGTGTTTGGCAGCAGGCTCGAAGGCGTCGGCCTCGTGCAGCGAGTTTTCATGAACGATGTTGCTTCTTCCATCGCCGGATATCGCCATGTAGGCCTTTGCTATTTTCACCAGATCGCTCTCCTTGTCGATCCCGAAAATGGAACCGGCGGCCATTCGCCTTTTGATGTCGGGCAGTCTCGGAGAGTCTTTCCATTCCGGGTCCTTTTCCATCACGCTCCATACCTGTTTCATTGCGTGAATCAGAAACCCTCCCGAGCCGCATGCCGGATCGCAAATTGTCTGTCGGGGCCCCGGGGCGGCGATTTTGACGGCCAACTGGATGACTCCTCGGGGCGTGAAAAATTCCCCCTTCTCCCCTGCCAATTTGGATTCCGCAAATATCTCAAATGCGTCTCCGACCACATCCGTATCGGTTTTCAGAAGGCTCTTCCTCTCGAGTTGGCCGACTACCCAGGCGACGGAACCGGCATCCAGCGTGATCTTTTCATGGTTTTCAAAGACACCATCGTTCTTCAATTCCTTCAGGACTCTTTTGAAGAGATTGTCAATTCTCGCTTTGACATGCTTCGAGTCCTCTCCGGCTTCGACCCGGAAATCAGGAACAACACGAGATTGAAAACTCTGCTCGTCTTCAATCTTCGCAAAGATCAGCTTGATCATCTCGTTGCCGAGTTTCTCTCTTCTGCTGATGCTGGTGTTTGCATACAGCGTTCGAAGGATTCGACGAAATGCCCCCTTGAGTTCCTGCCGCCCGAAGGGCTTGAGGTCCTTCCTCTTGATACGGCCAACATCGAGAACGGACTGTCCGTAGGCCGGCACATTGTTCAGGTAACCCTCGGAGATCGAATTTTCCCCGGGAGGCTTGCATAGGTATGCAATGTCGTCTCCATTTGTCCACACCCCAAAGGTCGCGGAGGTTGCGGTCAGGTAGGACTTGAGCTGAGCCAGGCCATCCTTTCGTTCCCTGCGTTTGACTTCAACGATTCCCAGAATGTCCGCCGCGGGGTCTCGGCCGGCTTTTGACCTGTAGACAACAATATCCGCACGATCAGGGAACTTCCCGGAGCCTCGCGGGATGGAGACTTCAATGTCAAGGTGGGATGCAGGGTAGGCGTAGGCTTCCACCAGTACCCTCTCGTACTCCTGCCTGACCTGTTCTTCGGGTTTCGAGAGATCCACCCGCTTTCCTGTTGCGAAGTCTTTATCGCTGCCACGCATTTCTGTCTCCACGTGTCCGGGGGTAGCATCGACCGCTCCGGGCAGGAGGGGCCGGGCTTTTCGCCTCTTTTTCGCCATCATGTCGCATTGTTCCGACCGGCGCAAGGTTTTTTTGGCCCTGGGGCCAATTTTATGGCCCGGAAGGCCGGAATCGTGTCCAAATTGCCACATCCCGCGATTTATAGCGAACGAGAGGGCCTGCCGGAGCATCGCAGAGCCGGACAGGGGCTTTTCTGCCCTGCCTGCCTGGGGCTGGGCCCGCCGGGGGGCCAGCGGGTGGCCCAGGCCGGGTCTGCAGGGCGGGCCTGCGGGCCGGGTAGGCGCGCCGGGCCGCGGCCCCCTCCCCCCGGGGCGGGCCTTGCAAGCGTCAAAAAAAGGCTGGACTTGCGGCCCCGCCGGGTGATACTATGTCCCCATGGCGATGCGCATGCTGCGCAAACACAAAGTCGCCGCCCTGCTGGGTGTCGTCTTCGGTCTCGCCGCACCTTTCATCGCCCTGTCGCTTGATCGGAACTACTCCCCGGATCTGGCCAACCTGCTGACCTTCCCCATGATGCCCTTTATGCTGTTCGGCGGAAAGTATCTCGGCGAAGCGACCGGCAAACCGCTGTGGCTGCTGCTCACCTACCTGTCCTCGGTGGTGTTCTGGTCGGCCCTCTTCGTGGTGGTCGCCTCCATCTGCTTTTCGGGGCGGCGGCGGCGGAGATCATGGTGATGCGCGTGCTGCGCAAACACCGTGTTGCCGCCAAGTGGGGCGCCACCTTCGGCCTGGCCGCGCCCTTCTTCGCCCTGCCGGTCGGCCTGAACTATTCCCCGGACATCGCCAACCTGCTGATCTTCCCCATCATGCCCATCATGCTGATCAGCGGGCAGTATCTCGGCCAACTCAACATCTTCTGGTGGATCCTCGGCCTTCTGTCCTCGGTGGCGTTCTGGTCGCTCGCCTTCGTG
>CAZJXU010000095.1:0-9898 GCA_964550095.1 uncultured Spirochaetales bacterium
GGGTCTCGTGGCTCGGAGATGTGTATACGAGCCAGCGGACGGGTCGGGCGAAGTTTGAGCAGACGGGGCGCTGCGGACGGAGCCGGTACGGGGCGAAACGAAGACGGGTGAATGGCGGGTGGGGCGGGCGAGCGATTGGACCGGGAAGCGGACTCGCCACAGGGGAGCGCAGTCGGACGGGATGGGCGCGGGCAAAGCGCAATCGGGCCGGCCGCACGGACGGACCGGCCGCGCGATCAGACCGGGAAAGGTAAACAGCATGCAACGCAGCATCACCGGATTTTTTCAGGACGACGCAGGGCAGTGGGTCGCCCGGCTCGACTGTCTGCACAATCAGCACACGCGCCACCAGCCGCCCTTCACCGAGCGTGCGTGGGTGACCAGCGAGGCCGGCCGACGCCGGGCCGTCGGCGCCAGGCTGAACTGCGTGCGCTGCGACCGCATGGAACTGCCGGAGGGGCTGCGCCTCCGGCGGCGCACACCCGAGTGGAACGAACACGACGCGCCCGATGCGCTGCGCAGCAAACACCAGACCAAGGCGGGCGTGTGGGGCGTCATCCGGGTGCTGGAAGGTGAGGTGCTCTACACCGTGCTCACGCCCGGCGGCGCCGGGAAGGTGGGTGATGCGGATGATTTGGGCGGTACGGGAGAAGCAGGCGATGCAGGTAATGCGGGCGCCTCGGGAGATGCAGATGATGCAGGCCATGCGGATGATTCGGATGACGCGGGAAATTTGAGTAATGCGGGCGACGCGGGCAATACGGATGATGCGAGTGATTTGCGTAGCGCGGGAGATGCGGACGACGCGGGCGATGCGGATGATGCGGGCGTTTGGAATGATTCAGGCAGCGCGAATGATGCCGCGCCGCCGCGCGAATTCCGTCTTCGTCCGGGCACACCGGGCATCGTCGTGCCCGAGCTTCCGCACTTCGTAACACCGCAGCCCGGCGCGCGTTTTTGCGTCGAGTTCTACAACGCAGCGGGGGATCGTGATGAGGGGACCGGAAAGAACCGGGGAAGTAAAAACGCACCGGGGTGACTTGCTACCCTCTTGTTCATGGCGTCGCGTGGCCCGGAACCCGCCGCGCCCTTCACTCGCCCTCGCCCTCATCACTGCCGCCCCAGAAGCGCTTCCAGGTGGCGAGATCGTAGGGCACGCTGCCCATCCCCGTCTGACGCTTCGGCCAGTGCGCCGGCGCCAAGCCGAGCGGATTCTCCCCGAGTTCCGCGCCATACACCAGCAAGTGTCGTCGGTGGGTGAACAGCCAGCGCCCCTCCTCCAGGACGTAATCGTCGTGATACTGAATCGCCTGAACGATAAAACGCTGCGACTCCGGCCCGCCGTCCTGGATTTCACCCCGGCAATACACAACACCCTTCGCGTGCGCATCATCCACAAAGTCTATTACATGATTGCCCACCATCAAAAAGGTAATGCCGACCCCGCGCAGCGACTTATCGAAATCTTCCCGCAGCGCAGCGCGCCCGCTGCGCCCGCCGCTCGCCCGAACCTGCGTCGAATACAGCCCCACCAGGGCATCCAGGTCGCGCGCATCCAGGTACACCGCGTAGCGCTGCGCCAACTGGCGTATCTCTTCCCGGGCGAGGAGCTGTTCGGCGGGTGTTTTCATTGATCATCCTTGAATAGCGAACCTTGCAGCGCCGCTTCCCATTGATGTCGAATCGGTTTCGTCAACTTGTCAGCAGACCGCAGCATGTCGTAGTTCAGCTCCTTGATGTTCTCGGGCGCCCACTCGGCCCCGGCATCTGCAATCGCCTGGTTGCCCGCCTCCTTGTCGGATGTCCTTTTCACCCAGAGGGGAACCCACTGCTTCTTCAGGTTCTCATTGGCACCGTTCCATGTTCCACCCGTTTTCCCGGAATGAACCACGAAAGCCGCGTCGGCCAGGCAGTAGATGTACCGGTTGCGCTCCATGGCGGCGTCCTTGTCAAGGCCGGCGTCGGGATGCGCGGTCGAAAGCAACACCAGGTTTTGCTCCATGATGTGGTTCAGGTACTTCCTGTCGGTGCACGCCCGAAGCAGGCCGTGCGACAGCACGCCGACCACCGTTCCCTCCGCCGCGAGCGCGCCCAGCATGGCAGCTTCATCTATTCCCGAGGCGCCGCCGGAAACGATGGAATGGCCGTTGTTCGCCGCCAACGCGCCCAGGGCCTGGGCGTATTCCAGATCGCCTTTGCCCGCTTTGCGAGAGCCCACCACCGCAAGCCCACCCTTGCTGAGCAAATTCCGCTTCCCGCAGCCAAACAGAACAGCCGGCGCGCTCTCCTCGGGCAGCTTCTTCAACCTCTCCGGGTAATCCGAATCCACCTGGGTCATCACCCAGAGCCCCGCCCTGGACCACTTCTCCATAGACAAAGCCAGCGCCACACCGCGGTCCATCAGCTTTTCAAGACGATCCCGGGTAATCACCTTGTCCACCAAGCCTTCCAGGTGGTCGGCAAAACGCCCAGACATCAGCTTCTCCGGGGTCAGCGACTTCTCTTCCAGCCTCCGGGAAAAGCGCATCCACTCCGCCGGTGTCAGCGGCTTGGCCGATTTTGCATCTCCCCGGGACAAATGCGCCGTGAGCAACAGGACGGCCTGGGTGTGATGAGAATCAGGCATCTAGTCCCCCCTTGGACTTGCTGAGGCCAAGGCTACCGGATAGACATCTCCGCTACCAGCTTTTCGCAGCAAGGCAGCCAGAACGGTAATGGTCCATCCAGAATCGGTTATGTCATCCACCAGAAACACAGGTGACGTGGGAATGTTTTCGGTTATCAAGAAGGCGCCATCCAGATTACTGGACTGGTGAAAGGTGTTTCTCTGAAATTCCTGAGGGTCATTATCAACAACTTTGCGAATCACTTCCACAAAGGGAAGACCCAGGCGCTCTGCCAGCCGGCGCGAGAAATTCGGAACCAGATCAGGATGCCTTATGGATGAAACACAGGTAACCCACCCAGGCGAGGGCTTCGGGGACCATCGAGATTCAATCATATCAGCAACGGCATCGACCAGCTCGTCGCGAAATCTCCCGCGATGCCTGTCATCCGAAACCATCCCGCCCCACCCAGCATCACCACAATGTGAAAGAATGCGTCCATTTTGTGCCCGGTGTTCAGGGGGCAGATTACCCCGAAGCTGGCATTTCGGCAATGCTCCAGCGGGAACCCGTATTCTTGGCTTGAACCATGTCTCGGAATGCCGGAGAAATCGTGAAGACTGGATGACCAAGGTACGATCCACTTCACTTGGTATGACCGGCTGCCCCTGACAGTTCATACACTTTTTACAATCTCCGGTCTCCGGATCATCAAGAGCATCTCTCAAATACGCCATCAGACATCCATCGCTATCGATGTAATCTTGAAGCTCCCGCCATTCAAGCTCGCGCTGCTGTGTCAATCTCTCGATGCGCTCATGATCCAGTCGATACCGAACAGGCAACCGAAACCACTTCCAACCTCGCTTGATAACGGGTGCCGGATTCTCTACACTCAGCATCTTCAACACCTTTTCAATTTTCTGCCTTCCAATGTTTACGAATTGCTCTATGTCGGCAATTGACAATCCACCGTGTTCCGCCAATACCGCCAAAATAGCGTTTACATGTCCCTCGCTTGGAAAGGCAGTGCTCCGAAAGTATTCATGAATCTCCGTGTCTTCCCGGCCCGCCATCAAAATTCCGAGGGCTTCGGGGATAGCTCTACCCGCCCGACCCACTTGCTGGTAATAGGCCACTACGGAACCAGATGCCTGGTAGTGAATCACGAAACTCAGGTCGGGCTTGTCATAACCCATGCCCAGCGCTGTGGTTGCAACCAGGACCTTGATCTCGTTCTTTCGCAATAGCCTTTCGAGTTCTTGACGATAGGCATTGCTGTCTTCAAAATCTTCATGCTCAATACTTCCATGATATGCACGCGCATCAATGCCCTGACTATTCAGCCACTCCGCGACTTGCTCGGCATCCCGAGTGGTCAACGTATAAACAATGCCCGTCCCGGGAAGGTCAGGAATGTTCTGCGCCAGCCACGCCAATCGTTCGGCTTGGCTTGCTAACCTCAGGGTTTGCAACTTCAGGCTTTTTCGCATGAGCGAGCCGCGTCGAACCTCAATGTCCCCAAGCTGATTCTTTACGTCCTCGATGACGCGATTGTTCGCAGTCGCCGTGGTCCCGAGCACCGGGCTGTTCGGAGGCATCCTCTTTAAAACATTCACCAAGCGCTGGTAATCCGGTCGAAAGTCATGTCCCCAATCCGAAATACAATGCACTTCGTCAACAACAAACAGGCCGATTCGATCAGCTATTCTGTCGAGAACTCTTTCAATGAATTCTTCGTTCGCAAGGCGCTCGGGAGAAATCAGAAGGGCATCAACCTGATCATTGTGCACATTTTGAACAACCCGATCCCACTCCCCCTTGTTCGAAGAATCGATTTTTGATGCTTGAACGCCGAGTGCATCGGCCGCATCAATCTGGTTACGCATCAGCGCCAGCAGGGGAGAGACAATAATCGTAGGCCCCGCACCGCGATCCCGAAGTATCCGCGTGCTGATGAAATAGACGGAGCTTTTCCCCCACCCGGTGCGCTGAACTACTAGCATCTTCTCCCGGCGGTTGACCAGTGCATCAATCGCCTCCCACTGCCCGGGGTAAAAGTTTACCCCCGCTTGCCCCACGGACTTTCTCAAGAGCGCTTCTGCTTCGTTCCTGTCCATCTCTGCCTTCCCTTCGTCATATATGGTAGCACCAAGTTCTCAATACCAGCCCTTGTGTTAGGTAAAAGAACCTGACTGGTTTTACGACCTTCCCCACTCACCCCCGCACCACCACCGAGCTCCCGTGCCCGAACAGGCCCATGTTGATGGTAACACCCTGGCGGGCGTTTTCCACCTGGCGGCCTGCGGCCTGGCCGCGCACCTGCCAGACCATTTCGCACACCTGGGCGATGGCCTGGGCGGGGATGGCTTCGCCGAAGGCGCCGAGGCCGCCGCTCGGGTTCACGGGGATGCGGCCGCCGAGGCCGAGGTCGCCGCTGCGCAGCAGGCCGGCGGCTTCGCCTTCGGGGCAAAGACCCAGCGCTTCCACCCAGTCCAGTTCCATGGCGGAGGAAAGGTCGTACACCTCGGCCATGTCCATGTCTTCCGGCCCGGCGCCTGCCTGTTCGTAGGCGCGCCGCGCGATGTCGCTGCGAAAGTTCACCTCGGGCGGCGGAACCACGGCTGCGGAGTCGCCCGCAAAGTTGGGCATCTCCAGCTGCGTGTTCGGGTAGCGGGGCGTCACCGTGGAAACGCCGGCAATCACCACCGGCTTGTCGGTCAGCCGCCGCGCGTATTCCATGGAGGCCAGCACCAGGGCGGCCCCGCCGTCGCTGGTGGCGCATATCTGCAGCAGGCGCAGCGGGTCGCTCACCATCGGCGAAGAAAGCACATCGTCCAGGCTGAATGCCTTCGGGTAGCGCGCGTTGGGGTTTTGCGCGCCGCACTGCGAGTTCTTCACCTTCACCATGGCGAAGTCCTGCTCGGTGTCGCCGTAAAGTTCCATGCGACGGCGCGCATACAGGCCGAAGTAAACCGGGTTGGTGGCGCCGAGCAGGCGGAAGCGCAACCAGTCGGGGTCGTCCTGACGCTCGCCGCCGGTGGGCGCAAAGAAGCCCTTGGGCGTGGTGTCGGCGCCCACCACCAGCGCCAGGTCGCACATGCCCGAAAGTATCTGCGCACGCGCCATGCTGATGGCCTGCGTGCCCGAGGCGCACGCGCCGTAGGAGCTGCCGATGTCGGCGCCGTTGAAGCCGAGCGCGCTTGCGATGGCGGAGCCGGCCACAAAGCCGGGGTAACCGTTGCGGATGGTCTCGCCACCGGCCACGAACTGGATGTCCTTCCATTCCACGCCGGCGTCCTTCATGGCGGCGCGCGCCGCGGCCACGCCGTATTCCACAAAGTTCCGCCCCCACTTGCCCCAGGGGTGCATGCCGACACCGAGCACTGCCACTTCGCCCTTCATCGCCTCACTCCTTTGCCGCGGCCGCGTCGTTTGCCGCAGTCGCATCGGCCGCGCCGCCCGCGTCAGCCGCATCGACCGGTCGCCACTTCCATACCAGGTATTCGTTTTCGTCGTCGGCATAGAGCGGCTCGACGACGACTTCCATCTCCATGCCCACCCGCAGCGCATCGATGCCGACATCGCGCGGCGCCTGGCCCAGCACCACCATCTTTTCCGCTTCCAGCTCCACTGCCACCACGGCGAAGGGCTCGTAAGGTTCGCTGGGCGGCACGTAAGGCGCCGGGGGCTGGTAGTTGTTGGTGGTGTAGGACCACAGCTTGCCGCGCCGGGAAAGCTCGCAGGGCTCGAAGGCGTCGCCCGCACAGTCGGGGTTGCGGCAAAAGGCGCTCTCGGGCGGGAAGAAGACCGCCTGGCATGCGGTGCAGCGGCTGCCGATCAACGCCGGTTCCGGCCCGGCTTTGAACCAGCCGGGCGCCGCCGGGGTGGAGGTTTTGGCCATGTCGCCCTCCTGCCTGTTGGCTGCGTTTGCGTGATGATGCGTTGCTGCGTTTTCGTGCTGCGGTCGATGTGTGTGATGCGGTGCGATGTGCGCCCGGCGCGTCCGGTGCACGTGACGCGCCCGGCGCACGCGACACACGCCACGCCTCGATGCTTCGACGGAGCGGGCGCGACCGCTTCCGCGTTCAGCCGCACGCCGGAACCACCGGGGCCACCCGGTCCGAACGGGCCGCCGCTCCGATTACCCGCCCGAACTTAGCACTTCGGCGGCCTCTTGTCTTTTGCCTGCCCGCGCCGCCTTCCCGCCCCGGGCACCCTCCACCACCGGGTTGAAGCGGCCCAGGCGACGGCGCATCACCCGCACTGCATCCGGGTTGTTGTCCACGAGAGTGCAGCCGCGCCCGTGCCTGGCCGCGGCTTCGCCAAAGCTGCCGGAGCCCGCGAAGAAGTCCAGCAGCCTGTCCCCCGGCGAGGAGTGCACCTTGACGATGCGCTCCAGCAGGTCGAGCGGCTTCTGGGTGGCGTAACCGGTTTTCTCCTTCGAGTTGGTGGGCACGATGGTATGCCACCAGACATCCGTCGGTGTCTTGCCGCGCGCGGCCTTCTCGGCGCCCACCAGCCCCGGCGCCATGTAGGGGATGCGATCCACGGCGTCGTAGTTAAAGGTGTAACGCCCCGGGTCCCGGGCATACCAGAGGATGTTGTCGTGCTTGGCCGGCCAGCGCGATTTCGAGCGGCCGCCGTAGTCGTAAGCCCAGATGATTTCGTTGATGAAGGCTTCGCGGCCGAAGATGCCGTCCAGCAACACCTTGCAGTAGTGAACTTCGCGGTAGTCGATGTGAAAGAAGAACGAGCCGGTGTCGCTCAGCACCCGGCGGGCCTCCCGCAGCCGGGGCTCCAGGAAGGCCATGTAATCGTCGAAGCGGTCGGCGTATTCCGTGGCGCCGAGCGCGGTGGTGCGGTAGCGCCGGCCCTGGAACCCCACCCTGTCGCCCTTTGCATCCTGTTCGGTTCGAAGCGATGCGCGCTTTTGCGTCCGCCCGGTGTTGAAAGGCGGGTCGATGTAGATCAAATCGATGCTGCCGGTTTCAAGAGTGCGCAGCACTGCCAGGTTTTCACCCTGCACGATTTTCAGCATCTCGCGAGCCTCCCTGCTACGCCCCCACCCGCGCCTGCACGCGGTCCAGCACCCGGGCGGCGTAGTCCACGCCGTCGAGCGCGCTGATTTCCTGCAGGCCGGTGGGCGAGGTTACGTTGATCTCGGTGAGCTTGCCGCCGATCACGTCGATGCCCACGAAAAACAGGCCGTCTGCCCGCAGCCGGGGCGCGATGGCGTCGATGATGCGGCGGTCGTCGTCGTCAATCTGCGCCTTTTCCGCCCGTCCTCCCGCGTGGAAGTTGGCGCGGCTCTCGCCCTCGGCGGGCACGCGCAGCACGGCGCCCAGCACTTCGCCGTCCACCAGCAAAATGCGCTTGTCGCCGGCGCGCACTGCAGGCAGGTACGCCTGCGCCATGGCCCGCCGCCGCTCGTAATCCGTGCTCGCTTCCAGGATGGCGCCCAGGTTCGGGTCGCCCGGCCGCAGGTGAAACACGCCCTCGCCGCCCTTGCCATCCAGCGGCTTCACAATCATCTCGCCGCCCTGTTCTTCCATGAAGCTCAACAGGTCGGCGACGCTGCGGGAAACCCGGGTGTCCGGCATCAGTTCCGGGAAGTGCAGGGCGTAGAGTTTTTCGTTGGCGGCCAGCGTGCCCTCGGGCCGGTTGATCACCAGCGCGCGCCGGCACAGCGAGAGCATCTGCAGGGTGTGCGCGTAGGCGGCATCGACGGGCGGGTCCACGCGCTGCCACACGACATCCATCTCGTCCAGCGCCACCTCAAGGGGCTGCCCCAGCGTTACGTGGTCTCCCGCGCGCCGCTGCAGGCGGGCGTGCTGCGCCACGGCCACGGGGCCGACGCCCGGGCGCACGCCTATCGAGCCGGGCGCCACGTACAGGGTTTCCACGCCGCGCCGGTCGGCTTCGAGCATCAGGGCGAAGGTGGTATCGGCCTCGATATCGACGGCCTCAACCGGGTCCATCACAAAGGCCATGCGCTGCGCAGCGCTCTGTTTGCTCACGCCTGCTCCTTCGGCGGGGAAGCGCGTGCGTAGCGCAAACCGCCGCCCTTTGGCTAGCTTGCACTTTTGCGGCGCCGGGGCCCGCCCACCATTCACCGGGCGCGGGGGTAGTGTAGTGGAACGCGAGGGCGTTCAAAACAGAAAGAAGCGCCGCCTGCTCAGGCGGCTCGGCTGGGCGCTGCTGGGCGCATCGGCGCTGGCGGTGCTTGCGGCGTTGCTGGGCGGCGTGCTGCTCGCGGTGCTGCTGTACGACCTGCCGAGCATCGACGGCCTGGAGCACTACCAGCCCTCGCTGACCAGCACGGTGCTCGACCGAAACGGCGAGGTGATAGGGGAGTTCTACGAAGAGCGGCGCGTCCTGACGCCCCTTTCCGACATCCCCGACATGGTGGTGAATGCCTTCCTGGCCGCCGAGGACAGTGGATTCTACGAGCACCCGGGCATAGACATCTGGGCATCGCTGCGTGCGTTCTGGGCCGTCGTGCTCGCACGCGGCAGGAAGGTGCAGGGCGGCAGCACCATCACCCAGCAGATGGTGAAGCAGATGCTGCTCTCGCCGGAGAAGTCCTACACCCGCAAAATCCGCGAGCTGTGGCTGGCCCGCCAGGTCGAACTCAGGTATTCGAAGCAGACCATCCTCTACATCTACCTGAATCACATTTACTTCGGCAGCGGCGCCTACGGCATCGGCGAAGCGGCGCGCACCTACTTCGACAAGCCCGTGGGGGAACTCACCGTTTCGGAAGCGGCGCTGCTGGCGGGCTTGCCGCAGCGGCCCAGCGGCTACTCCCCCATCCACCAGGCGCAGGCTGCTGACGCCAGGCGGCGCTACGTGCTGTGGCGGATGCTGCAGGAGCGTTACATCGACCGGGAGGTGTACCAAGCGGCCAGGCGGGAGCCCCTCGAGGTCGTCAAGGACTACACGGCCCGCTTTGCGGCGGCGAGCGACTTTGCGGAGGCGGTGCGCCGGCGGCTCACGCGCGAGCTGGGCGACGTGATGGTGCTGGCGGGCGGGCTGACGGTGGAAACCACGCTCGACCTGGAGCTGCAAAAGGCCGCGCTGGAGGAGGTGCGCACGGGTGTGGAGCAACAGGACCGGCGGCGCGGGTATCGCGGGCCGCTGCGCATTGCGCTGCCTGAAATGTTCCCGGCCGAGTTGCGCCTGCTCGCGCGGGAAAACGGCTTCGATGCGTTTATGGAGGAAGCGACGGACGCGGATGCGGAGGGTGACGACGGCGACAATCAGCCGGACGAAACGGCGGGCGATGCGGA
>CAZJXU010000096.1:0-2168 GCA_964550095.1 uncultured Spirochaetales bacterium
ATCGGCGGCCTCGGGGGCTGCCCCTTCGCGCCCGGCGCCGCGGGCAACCTTGCGACCGAAGACCTGGTGCTGATGTTGCACCAGGCCGGCTTCGAAACCGGCGTGAACCTGGAAAAGCTGCTCGAGGTGGTGGACTTGGCCTGCCGGCTGGTGGGCCGCGACGTCGGCGGACGCACCATGGCCTGGCAACGCAGCGCGCGGGGGTGATCTTCGGTCATACGTAGTCCGTTTCGCAGCGCCCGGCCTTGGTATCCACTGCGCCCGGGCCTGTTATCGCGCAGCGTCCGGCCTTGCCGCCTGTCCGGGCGTGGCCCGCCGTGTGCATTCCGAGGGGCCGCGCCCGCAGTTTGCTACGATGTGGTGTGCAAATCACGGGAGGGCAGGGGGATGCGTGCTGACGGTGTGCGCGGAGTACGAAAGAGCCAAGCTGCGTCGGCGTTTTTGTTTTCGGCGTTGTGGGCGCTTTTGTTGATGGTCGGTTGCAACGCCGATCAATCAAACAGCGCGCACAAATGCTATGACGACTGCGAGGTCACCAGTGTAGCGGACGGCGATACCGTTAACGTTCAGTGTGGAGGGATTCCCGACAAGGTGCGCCTGCTTCGCATCGATACGGTGGAACGGGGTGAACCGGGTTACGTCGAAGCACGCACGGCGCTTGAAGACATGATCGGAGATGGCCCGGTGAAACTCGTTTTTGAAACGCCCGAAAAAGTGAAACGGGGAAGCTACAACCGCTTGCTTGCGTACCTTTTTGTCGATGGACGCAACCTCAACGTGGAAATGGTGCGTGCCTGCTGGAGTTACTTCTATACCAAGTATGGTGAAGGCCGATTTGTCGATGACTTTCTCCAGGCCGAGTCGGATTGCAGCCGGAAGGCGAAGTACCCCACCTTGCAGTCCTCCGGCTTTGTCGGCCCCTGCGATAAGGCGTTTGTACGTGCGCTGGACGGCGATACCGTGCATGTCAGTTGCCCCGCCGGAGAATTCTACGAAGTGCAATTGCTGCGCAGCGATGGGCCGGAACGTAATGAGCGCGGAGTGAAAAATTCCCGCCGTGCTCTGCGCGAGATGCTGGTCGGACGCGAGATCCGCTTTCTCCCGGAAGAAGAGGGCGGCGAGGCAACGCAGGACAAGCATGATCGATGGCTGTCCTACCTGCAGGATGTCGAGAGCGGAAAAATCATCAACGTGGAAATGGTGCGCGGAGGCCATGCCTGTTACGACACGGGCTACGGCAAGGGGCGCTTTGCCGATGACTTCGCCGCCGCGCAGGCAGAGTGCAACGCGGATAAGCGTTGCAGGGCGCGGAGCCGCTGCGAACAGGGTGAAAGCGACCAGTAGGCGGGCATCGCCTGCAACACCGAAGGTCGCCCGCCCGCCGTCGCTGGCAATCCGGCTTGGCAACACCGCGCCCGGCTCCGGCATCTGCCCGCGGGCGCGCTGTTCCGTGCGCATTCCGAGGGGCCGGGCCCGCGCTTTGCGGGCTACGGGTTCCCGGCGGTTTTCCGGGCCCGTGCTTTGCTACGATATGCGAGCAAACCACGGGAGGGTGAGATGATGCGTGTCGATGGCGTGCGCGGAGTACGAAACGGTCAGTTCGTTCAATCAGCGTCGGAGCGGCGGCGCCCCCGGTGCCTTGGCGCACGGGCTGTGACGCTGCTTTTGTTTTCTGTGTTGTGGGCGCTTTTGTTGACGACCGGCTGCAACGCGGATCATCCAGATAGCGCGCACGAACGCTTTGACGCCTGTGAAGTCATCCGGGTAAACGACGGCGACACCGTTCGCGTTCAATGCGGCGGCGTCGATGAGCATGTACGCCTGCTTCGCATCGACACGGCAGAGCGGAACGAACCGGGTTACGTCGAGGCGCGTTCGACGCTCGAAGGCATGATCGGCGAGCGTCCAGTGGAAATTGTTTTCGAAACGCCCGGTAAAGCAGAGCGGGACAGTTACGGTCGCCTGCTCGCGTATCTTTTTGTCGAGGGGCGCAACCTCAACGTGGAAATGGTGCGCAGGTGCTGGAGCTATTTCTATACCGAATATGGCGAAGGCCGCTTTGCCGATGACTTCCTCGATGCAGAAGCAGAGGCCGATTGCAGCGGGGAACTCAAGGTCCGCACCCTGCGGGCTTCCGGTTTTATCGGGCCTTGCGACGCCATGCTGTA
>CAZJXU010000097.1:0-6260 GCA_964550095.1 uncultured Spirochaetales bacterium
GCCCCCCACAGCCACACTCAAGCTGGACGACAGCTCCCTGGAACTCCCCATCGTCGAGGGGAGTGAAGGCGAGCGCTCCATCGACATTTCCGAGTTGCGGGCCAAGACCGGCCTGATCACCCTCGACCCGGGCTACGCCAACACGGGCTCCTGCGAGAGCAGCATCACCTTCATCGACGGCGAGAAGGGCATCCTGCGCTACCGGGGCTACCCGATCGAGGAACTGGCCGAGCACTGCAACTTCCTGGAAACGGCGTACCTGCTGATCTACGGCGAGCTGCCGAACCAGGAGGCGTACCGGGCGTTCAGCGAATCCATCCGCCGCCACACCATGATCCACGAGGATTTCCGGCTCTTCTTCCGGGCCCTGCCCAAAGACGCCCACCCGATGGCGGCCTGCTCGGCGATGGTCTCCGCCCTGGCGACCTTCTACCCGGACTCGCTCGACCCGCGCGATGCCCGCGAAGTGGAGATTTCCATCCACCGCCTGCTGGCGAAGCTGCCGACCATCGCCGCCTACGCCTACAAGCATTCGATCGGGCAGCCTTTCATGTACCCGGACAACCGGCTCTCTTACGTGGGGAACTTTTTGCACATGATGTTCGCCACGCCTTGCGAGGCATTCGAGGTGGACGAGGTGGTGGAGCGGGCCGTCAACCTGCTGCTGATTCTGCACGCCGACCACGAGCAGAACTGCTCCACCTCCACCGTGCGCATTGTCGGCTCCTCGCACGTCAACCTGTTTGCCGCCGTCTCGGCCGGCATCAACGCGCTGTGGGGCCCGCGGCACGGCGGCGCCAACCAGGAAGTGATTGAGATGCTGGGGGCCATCGACCGGGAGGGGCTGACCGCGCGCGAGTTCGTGGAGCGCGCCAAGAGCAACGACGACACCTCGCGCCTGATGGGCTTCGGCCACCGCGTGTACAAGAACTTCGACCCGCGTGCGAAGATCATCAAGAAGGCCGCCTTCGATGTGCTGGAGCGGCTCGGCATCCACTCGAAGCTGCTGGAAATCGCCATGGAGCTGGAGACGCTGGCGCTCAAGGACGAGTACTTCGTGGAGCGAAAGCTGTACCCGAACGTGGACTTCTACTCGGGCGTCATCTACACGGCGATCGGCACGCCCGAAAACATGTTCACGCCGAACTTCGCCATCGGCCGCCTGCCCGGCTGGATCGCGCAGTGGCATGAAATGCACGAGCAGCGCCACAAGATCGGACGGCCCAGGCAGATTTACACCGGCCACAACAAGCGCGAAGTGTCACCGATGAGCTCGCGCTGACGCGCGCAGCCCGGCAGGGACGTTGAACGCGCCTTGAACGAAGCGCCGCCCGACCTGGCCTTTCGAAACGGGGGCGTCGTGCGCGCAGGCAGAGGCGACGCACCCGGGCCCGGCTGCATCACCACGGCGCTGTGGACGGAAGGCGCCGTGCGCTTCGAAGCCCAGGTGGTGCGGCGCCTGTGCCGGGATGCGGCGGCGCTGGGCTACGGCGCGCTGGACGCGGCGGAATGCATCCGGGCCATGGGCGCCCTGGGACGCGCGGCGTTCGGCAAAGGCAGCGGCGTGCTGCGCTTCGAGGCGCGTGCCGGAAGCGCCGCGGGTGCCGGTGCGGCGGATACGAAAACGGGTGCGGTGGGTTCAGACGTGTCGGGCGCGGCGGGTTCGGCGACGGGCGCCAAAACGGGCGCAGCGGGTCCAGATATATCGGGCGCGGATTCGGAGAATGCGACGGGTTCGGCGACGGGCGCCAAAACGGGCGCAGCGGATTCGGCGAGTGCAGCGGACGTGACCGGTGCGGTGGATGCAGCAACAGGTTCGGCGGTGCTGGTCGGAACGACGCGGCCCTACCAGGCGCCGCCCGCGCGGCCCGAAGCGGCGCGTGCGGCGCAGCGCCATCCCGGGCCTTTGCCTCGCCCTGCCTTCGGCGCCAAGGTTCCGAGGCGCGAACTGGACCGGGCGCGCGCCGAATGCAGCGCGCGCGGCCTTTTTGAAGTGCTGCTCTTTGACAGGGCCGAGCGCCTGGTGGAGGGCTCGCGCAGCAACGTGGTGGTGGCGAGCCGCAGCGGGGAGTGGCTGTTTCCAGAACCCGCACTCGGCGCGGTACGGGGCGTCGCCCTCGATATCGCCCGCACGCGTCTGCCCGAGCTGCGCGCGGCGGAACTCACACCGCACGACCTCGAGCAGGCCCGGGAAATCGTGTTGCTGAACGCGGTCATCGGCGCGCTCGCCGTGGCGCGCTACGAAGGGCGAAGCCTCGTCGCCCCGGCGTCCTTGCCTGGGCAGGGGCAAGGGCAAACTCCGGAAGCCGGCGCGACGGGAGAAGAGCCGACGGATCACAGGGGGCCGCTGGCGCGCGCGCTCGAAGCGGCGCTGCGGTGCGGGAGCTGACGCGGTCGATGCATCCACCCGCCGTGCGTCTCGCGCTCCGGCGGGAGCAGACCATGTCCGCCCGGAAGGGTCGGTTAACGGCTCTTCACGGGGTACACCGCTTTTTTGTTGTTGCCGTGATACGGGTCATACCAGAGAACCATCAGCGCCTGTCCGTCGCGAATTCCGTAGATGCGCTTCGTCCCGTCCAGGCGGAGCGAGAACAGCTCATCTATGTCGTTCAGTCCGATTTCCTTCAACCGGTTCCGGGCGGCCCTGCTCAAATTCTCGACAGCCACGGGATGATGATTGTTGCCTGCCCTTCTTCCGCCGGACGCCCTCAGTATCTCGGCCCAGGTCATGGTCTCGAAATCCTTCAGCGTGGGGAAGATTACGTCCCACCAGTCCCGGGTGACTGCCGCACTGCGCCAGCCCCAGGGGCCATCCGGATCAAGGATCTCGAGTTTCCACAATATTCTCTCGCCGTCGTACGAGAGGCGATATCGAGGGATCTGTGACTCATCCTTGGACTTCCCCTGCCTTCGTGTCCTGGAACGACGCGGCATGTCGGCTACAGGTTGCCGTAGTATTCAGCCAGGTCCGCCTTCGGGATCACCTTGTTCCCGCGCACGTTCCCGGGCATGCCCCGACGAGCATCCTTCCAGGGGCTTTCTATATGGGTGAGGTCGCTCAGCCACTGCGAGGGCTTGTCGCCGTAGTATTTCAGCACGGCATCCACGGTCTCGCGCTGGTCTTCGTTCAGCGCGTCCGGGTCTCCGCACTCCATGCTGTCCAGCCGGTACACATCAATGTGCACCTCGAAGAGATCGCGGATGATCGGCCCGCTAATCCAGGCCTCGATCTCTTCGGGGAACAGGGCTTCCTCGTCCCAGACCAGCGACCATGCCTGGCTGTAGTACACCAGCTTGTGGAGCCTCCCTGGCGCCATGGAGCCCTGCTTCTGCAGGATGTAGGCGGCGACGTCGAAGACGCTGACCATCGATCCGTTTACCTTGGCCTGTTTTTTCATGCCGAACTCCTCTCGCCTTTCAGGGTAGTGGGTGATTGCCTCTATCACTATACCACCCACTGCAGCCCCGGCGCAAAGCCCGCCGGCGGGAGTCTGCGAACAAACGGGCCTGCCAGACGCGCGCCGTGCAGGCCCCGCCGCACGCGGCACGCGCTCATCCGCCGCCACCGCCGGCGAGAGGCGCCGCGAAGGCACCCTCCGCACGCGGCTCCGCCTGCAACGACGTCGCTGGCCCGGCTGCATCCCGCGCGGCCTCGCTCTGTATCCGGTGCAAGCGCGCATACACCCCGCCTCGCGCAAGCAGTTCCCGGTGCGCGCCGCTTTCAACAATGCGTCCCTGCTGCAGCACGTAGATGCGATCAACGTCCTCGATGGTGGAGAGGCGATGCGCGATCACCAGCGAGGTTTTCCCCTGCATCAGCACGTGGATGCCGCGCTGCACCAGCGCCTCGGTCTCGGCATCGATGGAGCTGGTGGCCTCGTCGAGCACCAGGATGTCGGCGCCGTACGCCAGCGCGCGCGAAAAGGAGAGCAACTGGCGCTGACCGGCGGAGATGTTGACGGCGCGCTCGCGAATTTCTCCGGCCCAGCCGCCCGGCATGCGCTCGATGAAGCGGTCGGCGCCTACCGCGCGCGCTGCCCTGCGGAGCTCCGCCGGCCCGATGTCCGCGCGGCCGAGACGCAGGTTTTCTTCGACGCTGCCGCTGAACAAAAAGACATCCTGGAGCACCATGCCGACGCGGCGGCGCAGCTCCTGCTGGGGCAGCTCGCGGATGTCCACCCCGTCGATCAGGATGGCCCCGCCGCCCACTTCGTAGAAGCGCGTCAGCAACTTGATCAGCGTGGTTTTACCGCTCCCGGTGGGGCCGACAAAGGCGACCTTTTCCCCGGGCGCAATGTGAAAGGAAATGTCGGACAGCACCGGCTCGCCGCCCGGGTAGGCAAAGGAAACCCGCTCGAAGCGCACTTCGCCGAAGGGCCCGGCGCCCTCGCGCGCGGCGGAATGGCGCGCCCAGGGCCTGGGCGGGTCCTGTATCTGCGGCTCGGTGTCGAGCAGTTGCAAAATGCGCTCCAGGCTGGCCATCGCCGACTGCATCACCGAGTACTTCTGCGAGAGATCGCGCAGCGGCATGAAGAACATGGTCATCACGCGCAGGAAGAAAAATATCACGCCCACCGAGGTCGAGCCAAAGGCGCGAGCGATCACCACGGCGGCAATCAGGCCTCCCGCCAGGTCCACCACGGAAAAGAGCGCCGAGTCGTACCAGATGCTGGTCATCCAGGCGTCGCGGTGCTTGGCGTTTTCTCTGGAGAACTCGCGCTGGCTGCGCGATTCCCGGGTGAAGAGCTGCACCACCTTCATGCCGGTTACGTTCTCCTGCAAGGTGGCGTTGATGCGCCCCAGCAAAACGCGGGTGGCGCGGAAGGCCTCGCGCACCTTGAAACGAAACACCACCATGGCCACGGCCAGCGGCGGAACGATCAGGAAGGCCCAGAATGCAAGGCGCGCATCGATCCAGAACAGCAGCGCCGCAAAACCGATCATGCGCAGCACGTCGGTAACCAAAAGCACCAGGCCGGCGCTGAACATTTCCGAGAGGTGCTCCACGTCGCTGGTGGCGCGCGTGACCATGCGACCCACGGGGTAACTATCGAAAAAACCGATGTGCAAGCGCTGAATGTGGGCGTACACCCGGCGGCGCAGGTCGCGCATGGAGGCCTGGCCGACACCCACCATCACCAGGGTTTGCAGGTAGCTGAGCGCCGCGGCGAACGCGTAACCCAGCACCATCAACAGGCCCAGCCACCAGAGCACGGGCACATCGCCCGGCGGCGTGAGCAGTGGCGTGAGCCAGGGCAACTCCGGCAGCAGGGCATCGCCCGTCGGCCCGGCGCCGACTTCGTCGATGACGCCGCGCTCGCGCAGGGCCGGGATGATTTCCCGGTCCAGACCCGTCATCACGATCCAGGAGGGCGTGATTTCCAGAACCCAGATCGGGAAGACCAAAAGCAGGGTGAACAGCATGCGCCCGCGGTAAGGGCGCACGAAAGACCAGAGCCGCGCGAGCAAGCGGCGGTCGATGGCGCGCCCCAGCGCCTCTTCTTCAAAGACATCGCGGCGGCCGCGCGGGACCTCCCCTGCTATGGGGGCGCCGGCGGAGGCGGCGCTCATGCCCTGCCTCCCGCGGCGTGCTTCTGCTCTTCTTCTTCCTCCTGGTCGTGGGAGAGCCGCGCGTAGAGCCCGCCTTGCGCCAGCAGCTCGGCGTGAACGCCGCGTTCGACGATGCGCCCTTCGTCGAGCACGATGATCTGGTCGGCGTTTCGCACCGCAGACACCCGGGACGCCACCATCAACACCGTGCGGCCCTTGAATATTTCCTTCAGGTGGCCCTGGATCAGTTGCTCGGTCTCGGCATCGACGGCCGACAGCGTGTCGTCCAGGACCAGGATTTTCGGGTCCTGCACCAGCGCCCGGGCCAGGGCCGTGCGCTGCCGTTGACCGCCGGAGAGCATCACGCCGCGCTCGCCCACCAGGGTTTCAAAGCCGCCGGGAAGTTCCAGCACGTCCCTGGCCAGGCCCGCGCGCTCGGCGGCGGCGCGCACCTGCTCCGGATCGGTTTCGGGCAGGCCGAATGCAATGTTGTCGGCCAGGCTCATCGAAAACAGGAAGGCCTCCTGGGGCACCACGGCGATCTGCCTGCGCAGCAGGGCCAGCGGAATGCGGTTCACATCAAAGCCGTCGATGCGCACCATGCCGTCTTCAAATTCGTAGAGGCGCGGCAGCAGCGAAACCAGGGTGCTCTTGCCGGCGCCCACCGGACCGACGATGCCGGTCACCCGGCCCGCGGGAATGTGCAGCGA
>CAZJXU010000098.1:0-2354 GCA_964550095.1 uncultured Spirochaetales bacterium
CACGGTGGTCTGGCTGCGGGGGCGCCCGCCGATCGCCTGGCGGGCCTGACCCTGCACGAAATACTCGATGCGCAGCGCATCGGCGCCGAGCAGGCGCTTGCCGAAGCGGGCAGGCCCTGGCTGCGCTTCGAGATGCGCGCACTGCCCCCCGCCTCGCTGGGCGCGCTGCTGCTTTGCATGCAGTGGATGACCGTGGCCCAGGCAAAGCTTTTCGGCGTCAATGCCTTTGATCAGCCAGGCGTGGAAGCGGGCAAACGCACGGCGCGCACGCTGCTGGAAAAGGCGCGCGACGGCGATGCCGCCAGGGGAGGGCGCACGAAGGGCGCCGGGCGGCAAACGAATGGAGGCGGCTGAGGAGGAGGCGTGTATGCGTCCAAACACATGCCGGACGGGTGCTCCAGGCGGCGGCGGGACCGACGGTACTGCGCTAGGGTAAGGCGCGAGGGGGAGGGCGATGCGCCCTGGGGAAAGAACGGAAAGCGCGGAACCGGACGGCGCGGAATTTGGCGCCCGTCCTCCGCAAGTGAAGGCTGCTGCGAACGCTGCAAACGCAAACGCGGCGGCGACGCAGCCGACGGCGGGTCGGCAGCAGGCGGCGACCGGCAAGGTGCAGGCCGCGAACGCTGCAAACGCAGTGGCGGATCAGCCGACTGCCGCAACCGGCAATGCACACGGCGCCGAGGCGGCGACCGCGAACGCAGGCGCAGCGGACGCAAACGCGGCGGGCGGCGCGCGGGTTCGGCGCCTGCCCGATGCCCTGATCGACCAGATCGCCGCGGGCGAGGTGGTGGAGCGCCCCGCCTCCGTGGTCAAGGAACTGGTGGAGAACGCGGTCGATGCGGGCGCCACGCGCGTGCGCGTGGAACTGGCTGCCGGCGGCGCGCGCCTGGTGGCGGTCAGCGACAACGGCACGGGCATGAGCCCCGAGGACGCCGAACTTGCAGTGCAGCGCCACGCCACCAGCAAGCTGCGCCGCTTCGACGATCTGGGCGGCATTGCGAGCTACGGCTTTCGCGGCGAAGCGCTGCCCGCCATTGCATCCGTTTCGCGCTTTCGCATGCGCACGCGCACCAGGGGCGCCGACGAGGGCTTCGAGCTGCAGCTCGAAAACGGCAAGCCGGTGAGCGCGGGCCCGGTCGGCTGCCCGGAAGGCACGCGCATCGAAGTCGCAGACCTGTTCGCGGCGCTCCCGGCGCGGCGCAAGTTCCTGAAGACCGAGGGGACGGAGTGGGGCCACGTGGCGGACTGGGTGGGCCGCGCGGCGCTGGCCCTGCCGCAGGTGCACTTCGACGTGGTGCGGGGCGGCAAAAACGCCATCTCGTGGCCCGCGGTGAGCGACCCGCTGGACCGCATCGCCGCCGTGCTCGGCGAAGCCAACGCCAAAACCCTGACCCATGCCGGGCTCGAACACGGCGACTACGCGCTCAGCGCCTTTGTTTCCCGGCCCGATGCGCACCGCGCCACCGGCGCGGGGCTGTACTTTTTTGTGAACGAAAGGCCGGTTCGCGACAAGACCATGCGCCACGCGCTGCTGCAGGTGATGCGCGATGTGCTGCCGCGCGGGCGCTTCCCGACTGCATTGCTGTACCTGCGGGCTCCTGAAGGGGCGGTGGATGTCAATGTGCACCCGGCCAAGTGGGAGGTGCGCTTCGCCGATTCGCAACTGGTGCATCGCCTGGTCTCGCGGGTGGTGCGGGGCGCCATGGAAGGGCGCGGCTGGATGCAGGGCGAAGGCGAGCGGGCCAGCGCGGGCGGAGGCAACCTGCACGGCGCCGCGGCGGGGGCGTTCGGCAGCGGCGCGGGCGGCCTGGTGCGTGAGCGCGACGCAGACGGCAGCGGTCCGGGCGGGCAGGGCGAAGCCGGGGCAGGCGCGGGTGGCGCGGTCGGTGGCGCGGGCGCGGGCGGCGCCGGTGCAGGCCCGAGCGGCGTCAGGGTAGGCGCGGGCCCGGGTGGCGCGGGTGGTGGCGCGAGCGCGGGTGTCGGCTCGGACTGGATTTTCGCACGCGGGGCGACCGGTCGGGAACGCAGCGCGCTGTTCGAGAGGGGCGCGGGCGCCATCGGAACGGGCGCCGGCGAGGCGGGCGAGTATGCGGGTGCCGAAGCGGGCGAAGCGGCGGGCGAAGCCCTGTCGGCCGAGGCGAAGCCCTTCCAGTTCGGCGAGCTGCGCCTGCTCGGCCAACTGCTCGGCTGCTACCTGCTGGCCGAAGATGTCCATGGGCTGGTGATGATCGACCAGCACGCGGCGCACGAGCGCGTGCTGTACGAACAGATGCGCGCGCACTGGCTTGAGGGCGAGTTGCCCGCGCAGGGGCTGCTGACTCCCTACACGGTGGAGCTTTCGCCGCAGGCTTTGG
>CAZJXU010000099.1:0-4992 GCA_964550095.1 uncultured Spirochaetales bacterium
CTAGCCCGGATATTGCATGAGTAAAGTGGGCAAGGCTTAAGTTTCTCGATAAAATACAGTGTGTTAGAGCACTGTTGAGAGACACCTTGCCCATGACGGATTGTAACCAACAACAGCTTCTGTTTCCACGTTGTAAAGGACGCCGGGTGGAAGCCCGTTTTTCCGGCGGCGCCATCACCTCCAACGGCGGCGTACTGCTGCTGCGTCAAGCGGATCGGAGGCTGGGTCTGACCGAGCGGGTGGCGAAGGCATTGGCCGATCCGCGCCGCCGGGCCAGTTGCACCCATGACGCGCTTTCGATCGTTCGCCAGCGGGTATACGGACTGGCGCTGGGGTATGAGGATCTGAACGATCACGGCGAGTTACGCCGGGACCTGGCGTTGCAGACGGCGGTGGAGAAGGATCGGGCCTTGGCCAGCGCGTCCACCCTGTGCCGGTTTGAGCAACGCCCCGGGCGGGACGAGGCGGTTCGCTTGCACGAGGTTCTTCTCGAGCAGTTCATTGCGTCGCATGAACGTCCGCCGCGGCGTCTGGTGCTGGACTTCGACGCCACCGATGACCGGGTGCACGGGCAGCAGGTGGGCCGTTTCTATCACGGCTATTACGACCACTACTGTTTTCTGCCGCTGTATGTGTTCTGCGGGGATCAGTTATTGGTTAGCTATTTGCGCCCGAGCAAGATCGATGCCGCGAAGCACGCATGGGCGATATTGGCCTTGCTGGTCAAGCGGCTTCGCAAGAGGTGGCCGAAGGTGAAGATCACGTTCCGCGGCGACAGCGGCTTTTGCCGCTGGCGGATGCTGTCGTGGTGTGAACGCCATGGGGTCGATTACATCGTCGGGATCGCCCGCAACAAGCGGTTGAACGCGCTGGCTCAGCCCTTGTTGATCCAGGCCAGGGAGGCGTTCGAGCACAGCGGCGACAAGCAGCGCCTGTTCGATCAGTTCTTCTACGCCGCCGGGACCTGGGATAAGCGCAGACGGGTGCTGGTCAAGGCCGAGCATACGGCCCGCGGGTCCAACCCGCGCTATGTCGTCACCAACCTGACCGGAGCGCCGCAACGCTTATACGACACCGTCTATTGCGCCCGCGGCGACATGGAAAACCGGATCAAGGAGCAGCAGCTCGACCTGTACGCCGACCGCACCTCCTGCCACGACTGGTGGCCCAACCAATACCGGGTGCTGCTGTCGGCCCTGGCCTACGTGCTCTTGAACACGATCCGCCGGATCGGATTGAAGGGCACCGAACTGGCCCGCGCCTACGTCGGCACCCTCCGGCTGAAGCTGTTGAAGATCGGCGCCGTGGTCTTGCGCAACACCCGGCGCATCCAGCTCCTCTTGTCCAGCGCTCATCCCTACCAGGACCTGTTCGCCCTCGCCACCGCCCGGCTCACACCCGGATAACCGCACTCAGGAGCTGGCGCTCCCTTGGGGCCGGTTCGACGCCCAGGGACTCGCTCGCCCCAAGACCGCACAACCGTCTCAGCCTACGGAAAAATCCAGCAATCAGACTCCACAAAAGCGCCGGTCAAGACCGACTCGCTCCCGCCATCACCCGATCGCGCCCAAAACAGACCTGAGCCCCGCCATCTCAGCCGGCTTGTGCAATATCCGGGCTAGCATTCCCCTTTTCGCAACGCGAAGCAAAAACTGCGCCCGTTTGCGTAGTTTTTTACTTTTTCACCCGACCGGTTATTGCTGGGCGGCGAGGCGTTTGGCGGCCTGGCGGCGGTGGTAGCCGATCCAGCTTCGGGCGTTGAAGTTCTTTTCCTTGCGGCCGAGCTCGGTCAGGAGCGAAACGCGAACGGCCAGCGCGCCCGGATGGTTCGGGTCCACGGCCAGCGCCGCGTTGGCCATGTTCAGGCTCAACACCAGGTCGCCTTCGTCTTCCAGCTCCTCGGCGCGCTTCACGACCGCGTCGACGCCGCCGGCCATGTCCACCAGCTCACGGACCTTCACGTCGGGCGATTCCGACAGCAGCGTGGCCGGCTCGCCGTCGAACCAGCCCGCGTAGCCGTGGTAGATGCCGCGCACGCTCCAGGCCACGCCGCCGTAGGACTCGTCGATCTCGAACCGCTCCGGCAGCTTCACTTCGTTCATTACGGTGAAGACGCCCTTGCCCTCGTTGAGTCCGCGCACGGTCGCGTCGTGCACGTATTCGATCGCGTCGCGATAATCGCCCAGCTTCGACTGGATCTCTTCGGTGCCCACCAGCGGCGGCGCGTGCGCCACCAGCACCAGTTCCGGGTCCAGCGCGAGCACGATGTCGATGGAATTGACGTAGTCCAGCGCGAACCGGGGCGGGGCGCCCCTCAAAGCGGCGATGTTCGGGAAACTGCTGTAGTAGTTGTCGCCGATGAACGCCGCCTTCAGTTCCGGGATCCACACGGTCGCGTGGTCCCAGGTTTCTCCCGGCGTGTGCATCATCTTGAACGTCAGCCCGCCGAACTCGAACTCGTACTTGTCGTCGAACAGTATCGTGGTGGGGATCTCCGCGGCGAAATTGCCCTTCGACTTCACCTCCCTCGGCGGCGCCAGGAACTGGCCTTCGTTCCGGTACTGAAAGAAACCCGCGAGCCGTTCGCGATAGTGCATGTATTCCACGAACCGCCGCTGCGCGATGACCTCGGTGTCTTCCTCGCGCCACAGGTGCACGCCGCCCACGTGGTCTTCGTGCGCGTGCGTAAGAAGGATGTACTTGACCGGCGCCGAACTCATCCCGCGCAGCACCTGGTAGTGGCGCGGCGCGGAATCGCGCGTGGTCGTGTCGATGACCACGTTCCCCTCGGGGGTGACGACCAGAAAGGTGCGGCTCATGTCGGTGGCCATGTAGATCTGGTCGGTGACCTTGACGCCCTTGACGGTGCGCGCCATCGCGTCCGCGCCAACGAAGAATAAAAGCGCCAGCACAAGACCACCGCAAAGGTTCCGAAACGGTGTGCCCATGGTCTGTCCTCCGATGCGCTCCAGTGAGGTCTATCGTATAGTAAGATTTCAGGATGGAGGGACAAGGGCAGGATGCCCTGGTCCATTGGGGAAAAGGCGTCCGGTTTCGGCGGGGCGCTACAATGGGGGGGTCAAATCCGCTTTGGCGGGCAACCCGAATTGTTTCCTCGCACCATGTCCCTTTCCCGGTCCCAAAACGCCCTTCGAGCAAACGCCGCCGCAGGCAAGCCAGCGGTGCTGGCGGCGCTCGCCCTGCTGCTTGCGGGCTGCGGGGGAGACGACACGGCGAACAACATGGCGCGGTTCGGCGGCGGGCCGCCGCCGGTGGTCACGGAAGCCGTGCTGCTGGGCGACATCACCGACAAATACACGGCGCTGGCCACGGCCCGCGCCAACGAAGCCATCGACGTTACGCCGCGCATTTCCAGCGTGGTGGCCGCCATCCACTTCGAGGAAGGCCAGAGCGTCAACTCCGGCGAGGTGCTGGTGGAGCTCGACAGCCGCGAAATCCGCGCCGACCTCGACCTGGCCGAAGCCAACCTGAGGGAGCGGCGCAGCCGGTTCGGGCGCCTGGAAACGCTGGCCGCCAGCCAGGTGGTGTCCGAAGTCGAACTGGAAGAAATCCAGGCGCAGCTCCAGGTGGCCGAGGCCCAGGTGAACTCGGCCCGGGCCCGCCTGGAGGACACCGTCATCCGCGCGCCGTTCAGCGGCGAAGTGGGCCTGAGAAGGATCAGCATCGGCGGCCTCGTGCAGCCCAATACCGTAATCACCACACTCGACGACACGGCCATCATGAAGCTCGAGTTTTCGGTGCCCGAGGAATACCTCCCGGTCATGCGCGAGGGCCTGGCCATCGAGGCAAACGCGGCGGCCTGGCCGGACCGCGCCTTTATCGGCACGATCACGAGCGTGGACAGCCGCGTGGACCCCATGACCCGCTCGCTTGCGGTGGTGGCCCTGATGCCCAATGAAGACGGGGCGCTCAAGCCCGGCATGTTCCTGCAGGTGGAAATTTCCCGGCGCCGCGAGAACGTGGTGCTGGCGCCCGAAGGCGCACTGGTGCCTCGCCAGGGGCGCCAGTTCGTCTATGTGGTGGACGAGGGCCGCGCCGAGGAGCGCCAGGTGACGCTGGGTTCGCGCCGGCCAGGCCAGGTGGAAATCATCAACGGCCTCGTGCCCGGCGAGCAGATCGTTACGCAGGGCGTGCAGCGGATCCGCGACGGACTGCCGGTGCGCATGGCCGGCGCCCCGACCGGCCCGCCCACCGGGGGCAGCGCCGCCGGCGCCCGCACGCCCGCGGGACCGCGGCAATAACGCGCACCCGCAGGTAGCCGACCCCGGCCCATGCTGATTTCCGATATTTCCGTGCGCCGCCCGGTGCTGGCCGCCGTGATCAGCCTGGTGCTGCTGATCCTCGGCCTGCTGGCCGGCAGCACGCTGTCGGTGCGCGAGTACCCCGACGTGCAGCCGCCGGTGGTGTCCATCGACACGCGCTACACCGGCGCGTCCGGCGACGTGATCGAACGCCGCATCACCCAGGTGCTCGAAGACGAGGTGGCCGGCCTGGAAGGCATGGTGAAGATGACCTCGCGCAGCCAGGACGAGCGCTCCAGCATCACGATGGAGTTCGACCTGGACCGCGATATCGACGGCGCCGCCAACGACGTGCGCGAGCGCGTCTCGCGGGTGCTGCGCGCCCTCCCGCAGGAGGCCGATCCGCCGCAGATCACCAAGCAGGACAACATGATGGACGCCACGATGTACGTGGACGTGTCCAGCGACACCCGCTCGGTGATGGACGTGACCGACTACGCCGAGCGCAATCTCGTGGACCGTCTCGGCGTGGTGGACGGCGTGGCCTCGATACGGCTGAGCGGCGGCCGCCGCCCCGCCATGCGCGTGTGGCTGGACCGCGACGCCCTGGCGGCCCGCGGGCTGACCGTGCAGGACGTGGAGAACACGCTGCGGCGCGAGAACGTGGAGCTGCCGGCCGGCCGCATCGAATCGGTAGACCGCGAATTCACGCTGCGCGCGGTGACCCGCC
>CAZJXU010000100.1:0-4888 GCA_964550095.1 uncultured Spirochaetales bacterium
TGCTATCCTGCGGCCCCAAAGGAGACACCCGTCATGAGCGAGCAGCAGATTCAGAGTGAGCGCGTGGAAATCGAGGTGGGCGGCGCCCGCATGGGCGGCTACCTGGCGCGCCCGGCCGAGGGCGGGCCGCACCCGGCCGTGATCGTCTGGATGGAGATCTTCGGCGTGAACCCGCACATCCGCGACGTCACCGAGCGCGTGGCGCGCGAGGGCTACGTGGCGCTGGCTCCCGACTTCTTCCACCGCAGCATGCCCGGCATCGAGCTGGCCTACGACGATGCGGGCATGGCCAGGGGCATGGAAGGGCTCGGCAAGCTGGATGCAGACGAGATGATCGCGGACGCGCAGGCCGCGCTGGCCTGGCTGCAAGGCCGGGACGACACAACCGGCAAGGCAGGCGTGATGGGCTTTTGCATCGGCGGGCATATGACCTACCTGACCGCCTGCGAGTGCGACGTGGCGGCGGCGGCGAGTTTTTACGGGGGCGGCATTGCCGCGCCGCAGGGCCCGGGCGGAAAAGCATCGACGCTAAGCCGCACCGGTAAAATCCGGGGCCGCATCCTGTGCTGCTTCGGCGGACAGGATTCCATGATTCCGCAAGACCAGGTGTCGGCGGTGCGCGCCGCACTGGCCGAGAGCGACGCGCGCCATGAAGTGGTGGTGTACGACGACGCCGACCACGGCTTTTTCTGCGATGCGCGCGCGACCTTCAACCCTGCAGCGGCGGCGGATGCCTGGGAGCGGGTCAAGACGCTCTTCAGGGACGAACTCGCCTGACATGCTCGACGCCCGCAGCCTGGCCCAGCGCAAGGGCGAGATACAGGAGAGTTGCCGCCAGCGCGGCATCGCTGCCGACGTGGATGCCGTGGTGGATCTGCATGCCGCGCTGGCGGCCAAGCAGACCGAGGTCAACGAGACCAACCGGCGCCGCAACGAGCACCAGCAGGCGGGCCGCAAACTCTCCGGGGCGGAGCGCGAGGAGCACACGGCGGAAGGCCGCGCGCTCAAGGAGGCGGTGTTTCGCCTCGATAAGGAACTGGCCGAGCTGCGCACGCGCTTCGAGCAGAAGCTCTGCGAGCTGCCCAACTTCATTCACGCCGAAACGCCGAGCGGCGGCGAAGACGATGCGCGCGAGCTGCGCCGCTTCGGTCCGGAGCCGCGCAGCGATTTCCCGCTGCGCGATCACCTGGAACTCGCATCGGCTCTCGACCTGGTGGACTTCGAAGCCGGCGCGCGCGTGGCCGGGCAAAAGTGGTACTACCTTAAGAACGAGGCGGTGCTGCTGGAACTGGCGCTGCAGCGCTACGCTCTCGATGCCCTGATCGGCGAGGGCTTTACGCCCTACGTCACCCCGGACCTGGCGCGCCCCGCCATTTTGAACGGCCTAGGTTACAACCCGCGCGGCGAAGAGACGCAGATTTACTCGGTGGCCGACGCCGACCTGTGCCTGGTGGGCACCGCGGAAATTACGCTGGGCGGCATGTACGCCGATTCGATCCTGGAAGAGGCGGAGCTGCCGCTCAAACTCGCCGGCATCTCGCACTGCTTCCGCACCGAGGCGGGCGCCGCGGGCCGCGAGAGCAAGGGGCTGTACCGCGTGCACCAGTTCACCAAGACGGAGATGTTCTGCATCACCCGCCCCGAAGATTCCGACGCCATGCACGAGTACCTGCTGGGCGTGGAGGAGCGCCTGTTCCAGGGGCTGGAGCTGCCCTGCCGCGTGGTCGATATCGCGGCGGGCGATCTCGGCGCGCCCGCCTACCGCAAGTTCGATGTCGAAGCCTGGATGCCGGGGCGCGGCGAGCGCGGCGCCTACGGCGAGCTCTCCAGCGCATCCAACTGCACGGATTACCAGGCCCGGCGCCTGATGGTGCGCTTCCGCCGCGAGAATTCGAAGAAGAACGAGTTCGTGCACATGCTGAACGGCACCGCGCTGGCCAACGCGCGCACCATCCTGGCGCTGCTGGAAAACCACCAGCGCGCAGACGGCGGCATCGACATTCCCAAGGCGCTGCAGCCTTACCTGGGCATCGATGTCATCCCCGCCGAGCGCGGCGCCCGCGGGGGTGATGCAAGCTGATTCTCTGCACCGCCGGGCACATCGATCACGGCAAGACGGCGCTGGTGCGCGCGCTCACCGGTGTGGATACCGACCGCTTGCCCGCGGAGAAGGCGCGCGGCATCACCATCGAGCTGGGCTTTGCGCCGCTGACACTGCCTTCGGGGCTGCTGCTGGGCGTGGTGGATGTCCCCGGCCACGAGAGCCTGGTGCGCACCATGGTGCAGGGCGCCGCGGCAGGCGACCTGGTGCTGCCGGTGGTCGCGGCGGATGCGGGCGTGATGCCGCAAACGCGCGAGCATCTGGCGATCTGCAAGCTGCTGGGTCTCGGCTTCGGCGCTCTCGCGCTGACCCGCTGCGACCTGGTGGATGAAGAAACCGCTGAACTCGCCGAAGCGGAAGCGGCGGAAGTGATCGCGCAGTTCTTCGCGCCGGGGGCCATGAAGATCGTGCGCACCTCGGCGCTGCGCGGCGAGGGCATTGCAGAGCTCGCATCGGCGCTGGACGAGGCGGCGGCGCGTGCGGCCGAAGCGCGGCGGGCAAGTGAAGCGCAGCGCGGCGTTGGAACCGCGCACGCAGGCGAAGCGCAGGGCGGCGTTGCAGCATCGACACGGTCGGCAGGGGCCACAGACGTCGATACGGTCGGCCGCAGCGACCGGCCGCGTCCGTTGGCAAGTCAGGCGTCGTCGGCAGGGCCGGACGACGTCGATACGGTCGGTCGCGGTGACCGGCTACGTCCGTTGGCAAGTCCTGCCCGGCTCTGGATCGACCGCGTTTTCGAGAAGCAGGGCTTTGGCGTGGTGGTGACCGGCACGCTGACCGGCGCGCCGCTCGAGCGCGGGCAGGAAGTGGCGCTGTTGCCGGGTGGCAAGCCGGCGCGCATTCGCGGCCTGCAGCACTTCGGCGAAGCGGCGCAGCAGGCACTGCCCGGCTCGCGCTGCGCGGTCAACCTGCAGGGCGTGCAGCTTCGCGACGTCGCACGCGGCATGCAGCTCGCGCCGCCGCAGGCGCTGCAGCCGACCCGCGTTTTCGACGCCGCCCTCGAATGGCTTCCATCGGCGCCGCCGCTCGGCAAAGATCCTTTGCCCGCGCTGCTTCTGGTGGGGACCGCGGCCTGCGCGGCGCGGGTCGCTTTGATCGGCGAAACGGACGCGCCGTCCGGCGCGCCCCGCTTTGCCCGGGTGCACCTGGATTCCGCCGAGGCGGCGCTGTTGCCGGGCGACCGTTTCATCCTGCGCGGCTTTGCCCGCAGCCCCGAGTACGGCGCGACCCTGGGCGGCGGCGAAGTGCTCGATACGATGCCCGCCCGGCGCCGGCGCAGCGACCCGGCGCTGCTGCGCGAACTCGAAGGGTTGCAGCAGGCGCCCGCGGGGGCAGGGCTGCTGCTGCGCGTTGAGCGCGCGGGCCTCTGCGGCATGGAACACGCGGCGCTGGGCGTTGCCGTCGGCATCGGCGCGAATGCAGTGCAGGCGCTGCTCACGGAGCTGGAAGCGCAGGGCGAGGTCGTGCTCGCGCGCAGTCTCGCGCTTTCCCGCGCGGCTCAGGACGAAATTGAAACGCGGCTGCTGCGTGCGCTTTCCGAGTATCACGACCAGGCGCCGCATCAACCCGGCATGCCGCGCGAGGCGCTGCGCGGCGCACTCCCGGAAAACGTCGCGCGCGCTGCATTCGAACAGGCGCTCGCCCGTCTGCAGCAGCGCGGCGCGCTGGAAACGGAACAGGAATGGGTGCGCGCGCCGGACCACGTGGCGCGGCTCAGCCGGCAGGACGAAGTGCTCGCCGCGTCGATTCGCGCAAACGCCATGATCGCGGGCCTCACGCCGCCCACCGTGGCCGAGCAGTGCGCCGAATTCGATGTGACTCCCGAGCGGATGCAGGGCCTGCTGGCGCACCTGGAACGGGACGGCTCCCTGCTGCGCGCGCCGGGAGACCTCTGGTTCGACCGGGGCGCCGTGGAGGAACTGCGCGAAAAGGTGATCGACTACCTGGAAAGGCACGGCGAGATCACGCCCGCTGCGTATAAAGCGCTGGTAGGGGCCAGCCGCAAGTTCGTGGTGCCGCTGATGGAACTTTTCGACGAGCAGCGCCTGACCCGGAGGCGCGGCGAGCTGCGCGTGCTGCGTCCCGATGCAGACCGGAAGCGGGAACGGGACGGGTAGCACTGAACACGGCGGGGCGGCGTTGTTGCGCGTGCTGCGTCCCGATGCCCCCGTACCTTTCAGGGCGTGAAGTAGAGGTCGCTGGTCAGCGACGCGGCCGCGGCCCGGACGTGGTCCAGCACGTCCAGCCAGGGCGCCGCCGGCGCGCCGCCCGGCAAGAGGCCGCCCCAGAGCAGCAGGGCGCACAGGGCGAACAGCAAAAGCGCATCGCCCGCGCGCCCGCGCCGCGTTTCCTTCGGTGTCGGCGCCGGCACCGCGCCGGTCGGCGCTTCGAGGTACATCGAGAGCACGATGCGCAGCGTGAAGAACATGGCGACCGCGCTGCTCAGCAGGCCCAGTGCGGCGAGCGGGGCCTGGCCCGCGGAGAGCACGGCGAACAGCAGGCCGAACTTCGCGATGAAACCCGCCAGGCCGGGCGCGCCGGCCAGGGAGAGCAGGAAAAGGGCCGCGGCCAGGGCGAGCGCGGGCCTCTCGAGCGCAAGACCGCGCAAGGCCGCGACGCCGGCGCCGCGTTCGCGGCCCAGCACCGACAATACGTAAAAGAGGCCGAGCGTCGCGACCCCCCAGGCGACCAGGTAGTAGAGCAGCGCCTCGCGCAGCGGGGCGCCCGGCGCGGCGAAGGCCATCAGCATAAAGCCCGACTGCGCGACGCCCACCCAGAACAGCAGAG
>CAZJXU010000101.1:0-2768 GCA_964550095.1 uncultured Spirochaetales bacterium
GGCGTACGCGCAGAACCAGCCGCCGGTATTTACCGAGGGCGGCAGTGCGATACGAAGCATCCCCGAGAACGTGCTCGGCGGGGTTCCGGTCGGTCGCCCGATTGTGGCGCGGGACCCGGATGCGGGCGACGAATTGACCTACTTCCTGGCGACGGCTAACGACCCTGATGCCAACTTCTTCTCCATAGACCAGAGCGGTCAAATCTCGACGATAGCGGTGATAAATAACCCCCCCGCACCGCCGGTCCTCGCGCCACCGTATGACTATGAAGCCAAGTCGGTTTACACATTCAGGGCGGCCGTCGATGACAACGGCAGCCCTCCGTTGCGAGCGATCATCACCATAACGGTGCGACTGATCGATCAGCCGCCGCCCCAGGCGCCGCTCAACGTGGTGGTGGAGCCCGCCGAACCCGGCAGCGCTTCGGCGCTCACGGTGCGCTGGCAAAAGCCGGCGGACAACAGCGGCCGCGCGCCGATTGCCCGCTATGAACTGCGTTACAAAAAGACCGCCGACCCCGACTCTGCGTACAGCACGCCGATTCCCGTGCCGGGGGAAAACACCCTGGCGCACACCATTTCGACCAGCCTGGAGGCGGATACCGATTACACGGTGCAGGTGCGTGCGGTCAGCGCGGAGGGCGAAGGCCCCTGGGAGGCGGGCCGCGTCACCTCCACAGCGCACGATGCCCGGGCGCGCTCCATGAAACGCACGCTGGCGGCGGTCGGTCGCCAGGCGGCGACGGAAATGGTGGATGTGCTGGGCGAGCGCTTCGACGCGCTGCGCCGCGTGGAGGGCGGACGCCCGGCGCCGGCCCAGAGCCGGCTTCGGGGCGGCGACGGCATGGCCTCCGCAGAGAGCAGCGGGTTCCGGGAGGGCGGCATGGCTTCGCCCGCCGCCGTTTTCACCGGGGTGCCCCCGTCCCTGGCATCCGGGGCGGGCCACGGCTTTGCTGGGCCCTCCGCACGCTTCGCCGCCGCAGCAGGCCGCATGGCGCCCTTCGCCGCGGCGCCTGCCGAGCCGGACGGCATTCCGGAGGGGCGTTTCCAGGTGCTGCTCGGCGAGGCGCCCACCCGGGGCGCTGCATTCTGGGCGCGGGGCAGCTTCTCGGCCTTTGAGGGCGCGCCGGAAGGCGCGGGCGCCTTCAGGATGAAAGGCGATGTGGTCGGCGCGCACCTGGGCTTCGACTATCGCCCGTCGGACAGCAATGCGCTGGTGGGCTTCGCCATTTCGCACAGCGGCGGCAATGTGGACTTTTCGAGCGATAGCATCAGCGGCGAAGTGGAGACGGCGCTCTCGAGCATCACGCCCTACCTGCACTGGTCGCCTTTTCCCGGCGTCGGCGTGTACGGCATGGTGGGGTATGGCCTCGGCGACGTGGAGGTGGTGGACAACACCCTCGGCCTGGAAGACGGCGAGACGGACATCGAGACGCGCATGATCGCTTTCGGCGGACGGGGCGACTTGATGAAGGTGGGGGTCTTCGACTACGGCCTCAACCTGGACGCCTTTGTCGTCGATACCGAGGCCGATGCGGGCGAGCACTTCACCCAGGTGGAGGCCGGGGCGTCGATGCTGCGCCTTGCGCTGGAAGGCCGGAACGTGGTGGAACGCAGCGCGGAAGAGCACCTCGAATCGCACTTCGAACTGGCGGCGCGGGTGGACGGCGGCGACGCGGAATCGGGCAGCGGGCTCGAGCTGGGCGCGGGCTTCCGCTACAGCAACCTGCGCCTCGGCATCGATGTCGCGGCCGGCGCGCGCTACCTGCTGGTGCACCGGGACAGCGACTTCGAAGAGTGGGGCGCCAGCCTTTCCGCCACCTACGACCCCGGCTCGTACGGGCGCGGCTTTGCGCTTTCGCTCAAGCCCGCCTTCGGCATGGCGGAAAGCGGCGTGTCCGCCCTCTGGGAAGGCGGCCTGCAGCCCGGGCGGCTGGGTGCGGGCGGCGCCGGCGTACCGCTTGGCCACCTGGACATGGAACTCGGCTACGGCGCTTCGCTGCTCGGCGGGCGCGCGAAACTGACGCCCTTCGGGGAAGTGGGCCTGCGCGGCTCGGACGATACGCGCCTGCGCATCGGCGCGCGCCTGTTTGCCGGCGAAGCGTTCGGCAGCCTGAGGCTGGGCCTCTTCGGCGAAGAGCGCATGCTGCGCGGGGCACAGGGCGAAAGGCGCGTCGGCCTCGATGTTTCGTTGCAGTTCTGACTTGCCAAAGAGGAAGATGAACAACCCGCTAAACAAAGCTCGGGCATAAACCGGCAGAGGGGGGGTTGATGCCGAAGCGGTTGGACCAGTTTTTCACGCACCCGGAGGTGGCCGCCGGGTGCTGGCGCAGCCTGCTGCCCGTGCTGCGCAAGCTGACGGGGAAAAGCAAAGACGGCCTGTTTTTCATTGAGCCCTCTGCGGGGGACGGTGCGTTCTACGACTTGTTCCCTGGGGGGAAGGGCCGCTGCCTGGGCATGGACATCATGCCGCGCCGCCCTGAATTCATCCGGGGGGATTTCCTCCAGTGGAACTATCGCCCGCGGCGCCCCCGCAAGGAGGTGGTGATCGTCGGCAACCCGCCCTTTGGCACGCGCGGCGATTTGGCCATTCGCTTTGTGAACAAGGCGGCGACCATCGCGGACACCGTCGCCTTCATCGTGCCCGTGATCTTTCGCAAGTACCTCGTGCATAAAAAGCTCGCGGAGGGCCTGAGGCTGGTACACGCCATGGAACTGCGGCGCGATGCTTTCCGGACGGACAAGAAAGAACGCTACGCGGTGAATAC
>CAZJXU010000102.1:0-7170 GCA_964550095.1 uncultured Spirochaetales bacterium
CTGGTATGAAAGGCTCGCCGCGCTGGATGCGCTGCCCGAGTGCCCCGCGCTCGAGGGTGAAGCGGCGGCCCGGCTGCGCGCCATGGGCGATGACTTCGACCTGCTCGATGCTGCGCACGTCAAGGAAATCGAAATAGATACCAATCACGACGTCAAGGCCGTCGAATACTACCTGGCGGATCGCTTCGCCGAAGAGATCCCCGAAGCCAAGCCCGGCTTCTTGCACTTCGGATGCACCTCGGAAGACATCAACAACCTGGCCTACGCGCTGATGCTGCGGGACCTGCGCGCCCAGGTACTGGCGCCCGCCCTGCACCAGTTGCTCGCGGCGTTGCGCGAACGGGCCGGCGCGATGGCAGAACTGCCCCTGCTGGCGCGCACGCACGGCCAGCCCGCATCGCCCACCACGCTCGGCAAGGAACTCGCGAACACGGCGGCAAGGCTGGCCCGGCAGCTCGAACAACTGGAAGCGCTGCCCCTGCCCGGCAAGTGGAACGGCGCCTCGGGCAACAGCAGCGCGCTGCGCTTTGCGGTCCCGACCGCGGACTGGGAAGCCGTCTCGCGCGAATTCGTCGAGAGCTTCGGCCTCGCCTGGAACCCGCTCACCACGCAAATCGAACCGCACGACGGCATCGCGGAGTTCTGCGACGTGCTGGCGCGCGCCAACACCGTGCTGATCGACCTGGCGCGGGACATCTGGAGCTACATCGCGCAGGGCGTGTTCCGGCAGCGCCCCATCGAAGGCGAGGTGGGCTCTTCCACCATGCCGCACAAGGTGAACCCCATCGACTTCGAAAACGCCGAGGGCAACCTGGGCGTCGCCAATGCACTGCTTCGGCACTTCTCCGCCAAGCTGCCGATCTCCAGGCGGCAGCGCGACCTCAGCGACTCCACGGTGCTGCGCAACCTGGGCGCCGCGGCCGGCTACTGCAGCGTGGCGTACGGCGCTCTCGCGCGCGGCCTTTCCAAGCTCGAGGCGGACCGGGAGCTGATGGCGCGCGAACTGGAACGGCACCCCGAAGTGCTGGGCGAGGCGGTGCAGACCCTGATGCGACGTTACGGCGCGCCCGATCCCTACAAACAATTGAAGGATATTACCCGGGGCGCGGACATTGACCGGGAGACCTTGCTGCGCTTTATCGACGGAATTACGGAACTGCCGGAAGCGGAGAAGGCGCGCCTTCGAGAACTGACGCCCGCCGCTTACACCGGGGACGCCGCGCGTCTTGCGCTGCGCGAAAGCAAGCGGCGCAAGGGAGACGCGTGATGGCGCGGCGCTATCGGCGTGCATGCGGAGGCGTGCGCGTTCCGAACAGGACGCAGGCGCCGGCTGATCGTGCGCGGCGCTATCGGCGTGCATGCGGGGGTGCGCGCGTTTCGAACAGGACGCAGGCGCCGGCTGATCGTGCGCGGCGCTATCGGCGTGCATGCGGGGGTGCGCGCGCGTGATCGGCGCATCGGAACAGCGCGTGCAGAGCACCTGTTTGCTGGTGCTGGCCGTGGTCGCGGCAGGATTCGGCTTGCGCTGGCTGGCGCCGGTGCTGGTGCCCTTCGCGCTGGCGCTCTTCATCTCCGTGGGGCTCGGGCTGGGCGTGAACTTCCTGGTGACAAGGCTGCGCCTGCCGCGGGGGCCGGCAGTCTTCATCGTGCTGGCGCTGGGTCTCACGCTGCTGGGCGGGGTCGGCTCGCTGATTGCAGCCTCGGTGCGCCAGCTCGCAGCGGACGCGCCGGTGTATGCCGCGCAGCTTGAACAACTGAGCGGGCGCGTGGAGGCGCTGTGGCCGGGCCAGGCCGGCATGGCCCGGGGAGAACTCGCGGCGGAATTCTGGAAACTGGCGGCGGGTTCCGTCGGTGGCTTGCTGGCCGACACCGCGGGCTCCATCCTCGGCATCCTGTCGCAGTCACTGCTGGTGCTGATCTTCGTCGTCTTCCTGACGCTGGGGGGAGAAGCCGCGGGAGAGCGCAGCGCCGGTTCCCTGCCCGAAGTGCGACGGCGGGTGGAGCGCTACCTGGTCGCCAAGGCTCTTATTTCCGCAATGACCGGCACGCTGGTAGGCGTGACCCTGGCCCTGCTCGGCGTTCCGCTGGCGCTCAGTTTCGGCGTGCTGGCCTGCCTGCTGAACTTCATCCCCAACGTGGGTTCCGTTGTCGCCACCCTGCTGCCCCTGCCGGTCGTCATCGTCTCGCCGGAGGTCACACCCGGCGCTGCAGCCCTCGCCATCGCCCTGCCCACGCTGATCCAGGGCGTGATGGGCAACGTGGTCGAACCCAGGATGCTGGGCGACGCGCTGGACTTGCACCCCGTCACCATTTTGCTCTCCCTGATTTTGTGGGGGATGCTGTGGGGCGTGGTGGGCATGCTGCTGGCGACTCCGATCAGCGCGGTGCTGAAGATCTTTTTGGAGCGCTTTGCCGGCGGCAAGCCGCTGGCCGAACTGCTGGCGGGCAGGCCGCGCGCCCTGCTGAAACAACTGGAAGCGCCGGCGTCAAACCCGCAACAGGGAACGCGCCCCTGAGCCCGCCGATGGAGCGCCGCAGCACGCGCCTTGTGCGGCGCACGCTGACCCTGCCCGGCCTGCTGCTGCTGGCCTGCCTGGTGTTTGCCGCCCTGCCGCTGCTGCTGCCCGCCGCCGCTCTGATCGATATATGGGAGCGCCGCCGCGCGCGCTTCCTGCGTTTCAGCGCCCTGCTGCTGCTGTACCCCGCAGCCGAAATCGCGGGCCTGCTGGGCGCCGGCGCCGCATGGATTCTGAAACCGCTGCTGGGGCGTGAGCGTTACCTGGCCGCCAACTTCAGCCTGCAACGCGCCTGGGCGGGCGCCCTGCTGCGGCTGGGGCTCGGCATCCTGGCAATCCGCATCCGTTTCGTCGCAGAAGCAAGACCCCGCCCGGAACGCCCCTTGATCGTCTTTGCGCGTCACCTCAGCATGGTGGATTCGCTGCTGCCCAACACCTTGGTCGCCGCGCGTTACGACATGCGCCTGCGCTACGTCATCAAGCACGAACTGCGCTTCGACCCCTGCCTCGACATCGTCGGCGGCCGGCTGCCCGTGTACTTCGTCCGGCGCGGCGCGGCGGACCCTGCTGAAGAAGCGGCGCGGGTGGGTTTGCTTGCCGCAACGCTCGGCGCAGGTGACGCAGTGCTGCTGTTTCCGGAAGGGACGCGCGGCGGCGCTGCGGGGCGGCGCCGCACCCTGGCGCGCCTCAAAGAACGTGGCGACGCGCAGCGGCTCGCATTCGCCAAGCGCCTCACGCACCTGCTGCCGCCGCGCAGCCGCGGCCCGCTGGCGCTGCTCGAAGCGGCCCCGCAAGCGGACGTGCTATTTCTTTGTCACCGGGGGCTCGAAGGCGCCGTTTCTTTTGCGGAGCTGGCGAGCGGGCGATTGATTGGCCGCACCCTGCAGGTGCACACGCGCCGCGTGGATGCAGAAGCCGTGCCCCGCGCACCCGCTGCACAGCGCGCCTGGCTGGACGCCGAGTGGGAGCGCATGGACCGGGAGATCACGCGCATGGCGGAGGAGGAAACAAGCGATGGCTGATGTTTTGTGGCTTAGCGCCGGCTGGGTGCTTTTCAGCATGGTGCTTCTGTGGGGGCTCTCGCTGGCCCTGCGCGACGCCGGCATCGTGGACATCTGGTGGGGGCCGGGCTTCGGCGCGATTGCGCTGCTGGTGTACTTGCAGGCGGCGCCCGGCGGGGGGCGCCCGCTGCTGCTGCTCTGCCTCGTGCTGCTGGCAGGCCTGCGCCTCGGCACACACCTGCTGCTGCGCAACACCCGGAAGGGCGAAGAAGACCCCCGCTACCAGGCGATGCGCCGCTACTGGGGCGCCGAACGCTTCCCGTGGATCAGCCTGCTGACAGTCTTCGGCCTGCAGGGGGTGCTGATGTGGCTGGTCTCGCTGCCGCTGCAGGTGGGCATCGCTTTGGACCGGGGCGCCGCGCTCGGCGCGCTCGACTACATTGCCCTGTTGCTGTTCGCCGTGGGCTTCGCCTTTGAAAGCATCGGCGATGTGCAGCTCACGCGCTTTCGCGCCCGGCCCGAGAGCGCAGGCCGGGTGCTGGACAGCGGCCTGTGGCGTTACACGCGCCACCCCAACTACTTCGGCAACGCCCTGATGCATTGGGCCTTCTTCCTGCTCGCGCTGGCCGGCGCGGGCCGGGCCGCACTGCCCGCCCTGCTCTCCCCGCTGCTGATGACCTTCCTGCTGCTGCGGGTTTCGGGCGTTGCAATGCTGGAGCGCTCCATGCATAAACGCAGGCCGGGCTACCCCGATTACCAGCAACGCACCAGCGCCTTCGTGCCGCTTCCGCCGAGGCATGGGCCGGTCGGGCCGGGGGCGCCGCAGCCGTGATCCTGGAACGCTTTCGCCTGGATGGACGCTGCGCCGTGGTGACCGGCGCGGGCCGCGGCATCGGGCGCGGCATCGCCCAAGCCTACGCCGAAGCCGGGGCCAAGCTGGTGCTGGCGGCGCGCACCGCTGCGGAACTGGAAGAGAGCGCAGACCTGGTGCGCGAAGCGGGCGGCGAAGCGCTGACCGTCACCTGCGACGTGATGCAGCGTGCGGACCTCACGCGCCTGGTGGAGCAGGCCCTCGCGCACTTCGGGCGCATCGACATTTTGGTGAACAATGCAGGCGGCTCGCCGCCGAAGTCCGCGCTGCGCACCAGCGAAAAGGAATTCGAACACGCGCTGCGCTTCAACGTCACCAGCGCGTTCTTGCTGACGCGGCTGGCCGCACGGCATCTTGCCGCACACGAAGAACCGGGCGCCGTGGTGAACATCTCTTCCGCCGCAGGCCGCAGCTTCGCCCCCGGCTTTGTGGCATACGGCACGGCCAAGGCCGCGCTCTCCTTCATGACCGGCGAGCTGGCCCAGGACTTCGCGCCCAGGGTGCGGGTGAACGCCATCGCGGTCGGCTCGATTCGCACAGCCGCGCTGAACGCCGTGCTCAGCCCCGAGGTCGAAAAGCACATGGTCGATAGCACGCCCATGGCCATGATCGGCGAGGTGGAAGACGTGGCGGCCTGCGCGCTGTACCTGGCCTCGCCGGCCGCCCGCTACGTGACGGGTGAAGTATTCGGCGTGAACGGCGGCCTGGTCGCGCTGAACATGCAGCTTCCGCGGGCATTCGAGGAGGAAGGCTGAGCGGGGACGCGGGCGGCCTGGCGGCAAGCCCATCGTGTGCAGAGCCGGCCCCGAAACAGGTCGGACGCCGGGGCCGCGCACGAAACCGGCGACCGAAGCAGGCAACGGAACGTGCCGCCCGCGCGCAGAGCCGCCGGCCCGCGCATCCGCCGGACCCCGCCTCTTTTTCAGCTCGCCTGGATCACGCGGCCCGCTTCGGGGTCGTTGAAGGTGGCGAGATCGATCTCTCCTTCGCTGTGCGAGACCACCGTCGCCACCATGCCGTCACCCGTCACGTTGACCGCGGTGCGCATCATGTCCAGCAGGCGATCCACGCCGATGATCATGCCGATGCCCTCAACCGGCAGCCCCACCTGCACCAGCACCATGGTCAGCATCACCAGCCCGACCCCCGGCACCGCGGCCGTGCCGATCGAGGCCATGGTGGCGGTCAGAATGACCGTGAGGTAGTCGGCGAGTTCCAGGTTCGCGCTGTAGAACTGCGCGATGAAGACCGTCGCCACGCCCTGCATGATTGCAGTGCCGTCCATGTTGATGGTGGCGCCGAGCGGCACGGAAAAGGACGCAATTTTGTTGCGCACGCCCAGCCGGCGCTCCACCGTGCGCAGCGTGACGGGCAGCGTGGCGCCGCTGGACGAAGTGCTGAATGCAACCAGCATGGGCTCGCGCATCTTGGTGAAGAAGTTGAGCGGGCTGAGCCGGGTGAAGAAGAGCAGCAGCAGGGGATACACCAGCAGGATGTGCAGGCCCAGCGTGCCGGCCACGGTCATGAAGTATGCGATCAGGTTGCCGATCTGCTGCCAGCCCACCTTGGCGAATAGCGTCGCCATCAGGCAGAACACGCCGTAGGGCGCCAGGCGCACCAGCATGGTGACCAGCTTCAGAAGCGTTTCGTTGACGTGTTCAAAGAGGCGATGCACCTGGCGGCCGCCCTCGCCCGAGCGCGACAGCGCAACGCCGAAGAGCAGCGCGAAGACGATAATCTGCAGCATCCTGCCTTCGGCCATGGCTGCAACCGGGTTGCTGGGGATGATGTTGATCAGCGTATCCTTGATGCTCACCGGCTCCTTCGGTGTGTATTCCACCATCTGGTCCGACATGTTTTCCAGTCCCTCGCCCGGATCGACCACCAGGGCGACCAGCAGGGCCAGCGAGACCGCAGCCGCCGTGGTCAGCAGGTACAAGCCGATGGTCTTGCCGCCCAGCCGCCCCATGTTGCCCGAGGCGCCCAGGTTGGCCGCGCCGCAGGTCAGAGAGAAGAACACCAGGGGAACCACCATCAGCTTGAGGCTGGCGATGAAGATTTGGCCGCCGGCATCCAGGAAACCGTTCACGAAATACACCGACAGCCAGTGCTCCGCCGAAAAGTTCCCCAGGTACACCAGCAAACCGACCGTCATGCCGAGGCTCATGCCGATCAGGATGCGCCAGGTCAAATTCATGATGCTTCTCCCGTGTCAGGTATCAGGTGTCAGGTCTGTTCACGTCTGTTTGTGTTGCGTGGTGTGGGTTTGCGCGGCGTTCAATCGTTGCGCAGCGCCTGTTTTCCGTGCGGAGTTTGCTTGCCGTGCGGCGTTCGTCGTTCACTTGCTGCGCGGCCTTCGTCGCTCGTTTGCTGCGCGGCGTTCGTCGTTTGTTTTCCGTTCGATGCAGGTTGGCTGCGCGACGCTTGCTTTCGCACGGCGTTCATTTGCCGTGCGGCGCGCTGCGGCCCGGCCGGCCACGGCGCCCGGATGATAGGCCCTCCCGGCGGGCCGCGCCAGTGGCGCCTCAGATCGTCTCGATATCGAAGTACTCGATATTACGCTTCTCGGCGTTGATCTCCACGCCTACCAGGTGGACCGGAACGCCATGGGCGCGGTACTTGTCCGCGTAGTTCCGCTCGTGAAGCTGCTTCATCGCATCGCCGCGCTTGACTTTCTCTCCCAGCACCTTGAACTCGAATATGACAATGCGCGTGCCCGCCTCGACCGTCATGTCAATGCGGCCCTTGCTGGTCGGGTCTTCCGGTCGCACCACGAGGCCCG